>CBFCYU010000057.1:0-9800 GCA_965602415.1 uncultured bacterium
CGGGCTCTATGAACGGATTCGGCGTGCCACCCCGTATCGGGATCTTCCGCGAGAGACGTACGTCGCGGTCCTCGAGCTTCTCGCCGGACGATATCGGACGCCGGCCTCGCCTGCATTGCGCCCGCGAATCTCATGGGAGCGCTTAACCGGCCGTCTGTACCCGCTCCCTGGGAGCCGTCACGCGGCGATCCTCAACGGCGGCGCGATTCCGGACACCGGGCAGTACGCGATGGTGCTCGAGGACGGGAAGACACGGATCGGCGAGCTGGACGAAGAGTTCGTCTTCGAGCGGCGTCTCGGGGAGACGTTCATCCTCGGAACGGGGTGCTGGCGGATCCTGAAGGTGACGCACGACCGGGTGATCGTCGCCCCCACTGAAGACCACGAAGGGATGATGCCGTTTTGGAAGGGTGAGGGACTCGGGCGGGATGCGGAGTTCGGCGTTCGGTTCGGCGCGTTCCTTCGGGAGTGTGAGGAGCGGCTCGACAGTGCCGACCTTGAGGCGTGGCTGGCGGCCGAGTGCGCGCTCGACCCGGCGGCGGCGGGAAACCTCATCGAGTACCTGTCCGACCAGCGCGAGTCGGGCGGTGCCATCCCGAACGATCGTCGGATCTTGATCGACGTCTTCCGCAACGAGGCCGGCGACGCCCGGGTGTCGTTGATCTCGCCGTTCGGGCGCGCGTTCCATCTGACCCTGCTACTCGGAGCCCAACGGAGACTGCGGGATCAAGGGCACGAGCCGCCGGATGCGATCTTCTCGGGCGACGGGATCCTGTTTCGCCCGGGCGGGATCCCGATCGAATCGTTGATCGACGCGATTCGGGGTCTCCGAGCGGATCGGATCGTCGATGACGTCGTCGGCGAACTGGAGAGCACCCCGTTCTTCGCGTTGCGGTTCCGACGGAACGCTGGGCGGGCCCTCCTCCTTCCTCGATCCCGACCCGGTCGGCGGACGCCCCTCTGGCTGCAGCGGCTCCGCGCCCACGACCTCCTCGCCGTCGCCGGCGAGCATCCGGACTTCCCGATCGTCACCGAGACGTATCGTGAGATCATCGAGGACGAGCTGCCGCTCGAGGCCGTCCGGCGTTTCTTGAGCGAGGTCGAACAGGGCACGGCCGGCTTCGCCGTCCGGAGGGATCGGAGTCCCTCTCCGTTCTCCGGTTCGCTTCTGCTCGACTTCACCGGGAGGTACCTCTACGAAGATGACACGCCGGTCGCTCGTGCTGGGCGACGGCGAGGTGTCCGAGAGGACGTGGCACGGCTCCTCGGCGAGAGGATCCGAAGCGACACGCTGTTCGATCCGGACGCGATGCGAACGATGGAGGAGCGGCTGCAAGGACTCGCGCCATACCATCGCGCCCGCGACGGGGCCGAGCTGGTCGAGCTCCTTCGCAGGATCGGTGATCTGACCGAAGAGGAGATTCTCGCGCGGTGCGAGCCGACCGCTTCCTCGGTCCTCTCGGAGCTGATTGAGGACGGGCGGATCGCAAGAGCCACAATCGCCGATTCTTCACTCTCGGAGAGGTTCGTCGCGGGCGACGATGTCGAACGGTACCGGAGGATGAGCGATGCGGACGTTCGGGAGATCGTGCGGCGGTACGTCGCATCGCATGCCGTAACGGGTCGAGCGGAGGTTATCGCGCGCCATCCGGCGGCCTCACGGCTGATTGACGGACTGGGGCGGTCCGAGGGCTGGGTCGAGGTCGAGCTTCCGGACGGGACGATCGCTTGGTCCGATCCTGACGTGGCGGCCGGGATCCGGCGACTGGCGCTGGCCGGCCGGCGGCGGCGGATCACCGTCGCTTCGCCGGAGGCGTACTCCGCGTACCTGCTTGCGCATCACCACTGCGGCGCCACGCTGGCCGAAGATGATGTCGGTGAGGTGATGGAGCAACTGGCCGGGTGCCAGCTCCCGATCAGCGTCTGGGACGACGTCCTGTCGATTCGGATCCGTGGCTACGACCGTGGGATGCTCGAGCGACTGGTCCGGAGTGGGGAGCTTGCGTGGTACGGCCGTACGTCGTCCGGTGGTCAGCGGCACCTCGTCTTCGCTCCGCGCGGATCCGGTCTTCGTGTAGAGCGGGGTGAGGACGCTGCGATTCCGGACGGGCTCGCGTGTCGCGTGGCCGAGTACTTGGACGGGCACGGAGCGTCCTTCCTCCACCAGATTGCCGTGGGGACGGATCGGCCGTCTTCCGACGTGGCCGTCGCGCTGTGGACGCTGATCTGGGAGAGTCGGGTGACGAACGACTCGCTCGACGCGGCATGGGGCGAGGAGCCGCAGCCGGACCGATGGCACGCGCGACGGCGGGGAGCAACGTGGGGAGGCGGACGGTGGTCTATCGTCGAGGCGGGCGGGTTGGAGCGCTCGGCCGGCGACGTTCGCGCCCTCCTCAACGTGCTCCTTCATCGGTACGGGATTCTGAATCGAGAGACTCTTGGACGGGATGGGTCCGGGTTGCGATGGGCGGAGGTCTATCCCGTGCTGACGCGCTGGGAGTGGGCAGGAGAGGTCGAACGGGGTCTGTTCGTCTCGGGCCTCTCGGCGCCGCAGTTTTCCTCCCGAGTCGCGGTCGATCGACTGGCCGAGCCGGAGGAGGACGGGGCGCCGGTCCTCGTCAGCGTCTTCGATCCGGCATGCATCTACGGCGGCCTCGTACCGATCGGCCTTCCGAACGGCGGGCGGTACGTCGTCCGTCACCATCCGTCCAACTACCTCGTCCTCCGGGCCGGCCGGGCGCTTCTCGCGGTCGAAAATCGCGGGGAGCGGCTCGTTCCGCTCGCGGACATCGGGCACGATGAACGCCGCGAGGCGCTCGCCACGCTCCTGGGGCTCGTTGAGGGGAGGAGCCGACCACCGTCCGTCCGGGTGAAGACGTGGGATGGACGTCCGATCGTGGATACGGTTGTCGCGGACGAGTTGGAGAAGCTGGGACTCGTGCGAGAGGATCGGTCGATGATCTTCTATCGTGAGTACGGGGCAAGGAGGTCGCCATGAGCCTGAGATTCGATGACGCACAACTTGATCGCGCGCGGGAGATCCTGGGGGCAGGACCGATTTGCGACGAGTGCCTCGGGCGGTCGTTCGCCCGGATCGGGAGGGGGCTGGCGAATGCCGAGCGCGGTCAGGTGGTTCGAGCGAGCCTCTCCGAGCCGGGGAAGGCGGGCGTCTGTTGGATCTGCGGCGGGCTGTTCGATCGCGCCGAGACGTGGGCGGATCGCGCCGTGCGCCGAGTCGAGGAGGTCGAGTTCGGCACCTACCTGTTCGGTGTGCGCCTGCCCCCGCGGCTTGAGGAGATGGCGGCGTTCTTCGACAGACGGTTCCCGAGCGACGAGGGCGAGTCGTTGAAGCACGCGTTCAATCGGGTCGTCGGCAAGGGGTTCGAGGCCCAGCTCAAGCGACCGGCGACGGTCGCATTCGACGCACCGGACGTCTCGTTCGTCATCGACCTCGCGTCGGACGAGCTTCACATGCACGTCGCGTCCCTGTACGTCTACGGACGGTATCGGAAGCTGGCTCGCGGGATTCCACAGACGAAGTGGCCCTGTCGGCGGTGCCGAGGACGTGGCTGCGCGTCGTGCGGCTTCACTGGGAAGCAGTACCCGGAGTCAGTGGAGGAGTGGATCGCCGCCCCGCTGCTCGAGGCGGCCGGGGCCGAGGCCGCTCATCTCCACGGAGCCGGTCGTGAGGACATCGACGCGAGGATGCTCGGCGACGGGCGGCCGTTCGTCCTGGAGGTTCTTGCTCCGCGGCGCCGAACGCTCGACCTAGCCCAACTCCGCGAGGACGTGAACGATCGTGCGGAGGAGAAGGTGGAAGTGTCGTCGCTGTCGTTCGTCGATCGACGGACGGTCGCATTGCTCAAGGAGCTGCGTGCGACGAAGCGCTATCGCGCGTTGGTTGAATTCGAGGGACCGGTGAGTCCGGAGGGACTCGGCGAGACGCTCTCCGCCCTGTGCGGCGAGATCGAGCAGCGGACGCCGCACAGGGTGTCGCATCGTCGCGCTGATCGAGTTCGCCGACGCCGCTTGATCTCTGCGTCCGGGAGGGCCGATTCCCCGCGCCGAGCGGTTCTCGAGTTCGAGGGTGAGGGTGGTCTGTACATCAAGGAGCTGGTCTCGGGGGACGGAGGCAGGACGAGCCCGAGTCTGAGCGGCAGCCTGGGGGTCGGCGCCGTGGTGATCGAGCTGGATGTTCTGGAGGTGCTTTCTGGCGCGTTCCCGGACCGGATAGGCCGCGTGGACAACGGAGAAGCGCTTCCGTAAAGTTATCCGGGATCAACCATGGAAAACGAGCGGCAGACCACACAGGAACAGCGGCAGGCGTCTCCCTCGCTGTTGGATATCTACTTCCGCGAGATCGGACGGTTCCCGCTCCTGTCGGCCGACGACGAGCGGCGGCTGGCCCGTCAGATGGCGGCCGGTGTCGACGGAGCGAGGGATCGGCTGATCGTGAGCAATCTGCGGCTCGTCGTGAAGATCGCGCAGGAGTACACGGACGTGGGGCTCCCGCTGAACGACCTCATCCAGGAAGGGAACATCGGCCTGATCGAGGGGATCGATCGATTCGACCCCGAGCGAGGGTATCGTTTGAGCACCTACTCGTCCTGGTGGATCCGTCGCTCGATCCTGATGGCGATCAACAGCCAGTCGCGGATGATCCGGATTCCCGATTACCTCTTCCGAGCCGTCCGGCAGTTGGCGCAGATGCGCTCGATGGCCGAGGGGGGCGTGATCGATGACGAGGAGATCACCGAGGCGGCTGGCATCTCGATCGATCGGCTCCGCCAGATCGAGTTCCAGGTCAACGAGATCGTCTCCCTCGATCAGATCATCGGCGAGGAAGGTGACGAGACGTTGGAGGAGCGGATCGTCGCCGAGAGCGGGCTTTCTCCTGAACACGAAGCGCTTCGGCTTCTGTTCCGCGACGAACTGGAGACGGTGCTCGACAAGATCCCTGCTCGCCAGGCGTTCGCCATCCGTCTCCACTATGGGATCGAGGACGGCTGCCCGTACAACTTCGCTGAGGTCGGGCGGATGATGGAGATCAGCCGCGAGCGCGTCCGGCAATTGGTCCGCGAGGGGATGAACAGCATCACCGACCGGTGGGGGAAACAAGCGTTCGAGGCGTATCGAGGCTTGCTGACCGGCTAGGCACCAGCCGACGCCCGATTCAATCGACGGCGTCGTGCTGCGCGCGAAGCTGACCGCAACCCGCTTGGATCTCCGCCCCTCGGCTGACGCGGATCGTCACGGGAATGCCGCGCTTCTCGAGAACGTCCGAGAACTGATTGACCCGCTCATCCGAGCTCCGCTTCCAGGCGATTCCGGGGACCGGGTTGAATGGGATCAGGTTCACGTGGCAGAGGAGTCCGCGCAGGAGGTCGGCGAGTTCGCGTGCGTGGGACGGCGAATCGTTGATCCCGTCAACGAGTGCAACCTCGAATGTGATACGTCGATTCGTCCGGTTGACGTAGCCCCGGCAAGCGCGTAGGAGAGCGTCGAGCGGATGCGCTCGGTTGATCGGGACCAATCGGTCTCGCAGCTCGTCATTGGCGGCGTGAAGCGAGATCGCCAAGTTGGCCTGCAGGCCCTCAGCGGCGAATCGTACGATCCCTGGGACGATCCCAACGGTGGAGACGGTGAACGACCTCGCGCCAAGGCCGAACCCCCGCGGATCGTTGAGGACGCGGATCGAGACGAGGGTAGCGTCGTAGTTCGCGAACGGCTCTCCCATCCCCATGTAGACGACGTTCGTCAGGCGTTGGCCTTCCTGCCGGAAGTCCCGTGCGGCGTGGAGGACCTGTTCGACGATCTCGCCGACCGAGAGGTTCCGCGTGAATCCGTCACGACCGGTGGCGCAGATCCGGCAAGCCATCTCGCACCCGACCTGGGTCGAGACGCAGACGGTCCGCCGATCGTTGTAGCGCATCGAGACGACCTCGATTGCTTCGCCGTCTGGAAGACGCAGCAGCGTCTTGCGCGTCTGATGGTCGGCGCTCTCCTGCGTCGCCTCGAGAGCGACGCGGTTGAAGGGAAGCCGTTCTTCCAGCTCGGTGCGGAGCCGCATTGGAAGGGTGGTCATCTCACCGTAGGAGACCGCCAGATCGCGGTAGACGGCCTGCCAGATCTGCTCAGCGCGATAGGGCGGCTGACCGAGTTCGATCAGCCGGTCCCGGAGGGCATCGAAGGGAAGATCGAGAAGCATCGGCTCAGCCATGCTGTTCGAGGAGGGCGAGGAACTCGTCTTCCGCCAGTTGCGGAACGCCGACGGCGCGTGCCTTGTCCGCCTTTGAGCCTGGGTTCTCTCCGACGACGACGAAGTCGGTCGTTCGTGTGGCGGTCGCGGAGACCGAGGCGCCGAGCGCCTTGACGCGCTCGCCCGCCTCGCTTCGCGTCATCGCGGAGAGGGTCCCGGTGAAGACGAACCGCTTCCCGGCGAGTGGACCTGCCCGTTCTCTCGCGGGCGTCGCGGAGATCCTCAGGCCGATGTCGCGGAGCTCAGCAATCGTCGTCCGGTTCTCCTTGTTCCGGAAGAATCCGACGATTCCGGCGGCCGTCTTAGGGCCAATCTCCGGGAGGGCCGTGAGGGTCTCCTCGTCGGCTTCGATGATCCGATCGGGCGAACCGAGCGCGTTGGCGAGGATCTCAGCCGCGCGAACTCCGACCTCGGGAATGCCGAGCGCGAACAGAAACCTGCTCAGCGACACGTCCTTCGCCGCGTCCAACGCCGCTAGGAGATTGTCGGCCGACTTCGGCCCGAGCCGCTCCACTTCGATCAGCCTCTCCCGATCGAGACGGAACAGGTCGGCGAGGGAGGTCACGAGTCCCTTCTCCACAAGCTGATGGACGAGTCTGGGGCCGAGCCCCTCGACGTCGAGCCCTCCCTTGCAGATGAAGTGGAGGATCGACTGCTGGAATCGCGCCGGGCAGGCAGTGTTCAGACAGCGATGTGCTACCTCGCCCTCGAATCGGATGACGTCGGAGCCGCACGCGGGGCAGGTCTTGGGCATGGTGAACGGATGTTCGTCCCCGGTCCGGTACTCCGGGAGGGGCTTGACGATTTGAGGGATCACGTCCCCGGCGCGCTGAACGACGACCGTGTCGCCGATCAGGAGGCCCTTCCGCTCGATCTCGTCTTCGTTGTGGAGCGTGGCGCTCGTGATCTCGACCCCGTGAACGCGAACCGGATCGAGGACGGCGACCGGGGTGAGGATCCCCGTGCGCCCGACGGAGACGACGATGTCAGCGAGTCGCGTGATCCCCTGTTGCGCTGGGAACTTCCCGGCGATCGCCCAGCGGGGGCTCCGGCTGACGGTCCCGGCGGTCTGCCGTGCGGCGAAGTCGTCGACCTTCACGACGACGCCATCCGTCTCGTAAGGAAGGTTGCCCCGATCCTCCATCAGTCCGCGGTAGAACGCGAGCGCCGGCTCGATCCCGGCGCAGACCTCGAACAGGGGGTTGACGCGGAGACCGAGAGCCGGCAGCCTTCGCAGCAGCTCGGCTTGCGACTCGATCACGATCCCCTCGAGCCGCCCGATGTCGTAGGAGTAGATCTTCAACGGGCGCCTCGCCGTCACTTGAGGATCGAGCTGGCGAAGCGATCCGGCGGCGAGGTTCCGCGGGTTAGCGAACGGCGGAAGGTCGTCCTCCTCCCGCCGCGCATTCAGCGCGAGAAGGTCGGCCTTGTCGATGTAGACCTCGCCGCGAACCTCCACGAGATCCGGGACAATCCCATTATCCGTGCGGAGGCGTAACGGCACGGAGGGGATCGTCCGGAGATTCGCTGTGACGTCCTCCCCGTTGCGACCGTCGCCGCGCGTCGATCCTTGGCTGAAGACGCCGTTCCGGTAGACGAACTCGACCGAGAGGCCGTCGAGCTTCGGCTCGGCGACGTAGGTGACCTCGTCCGTGTCAAGGATCGCTCGGATGCGCCGGTCGAAGTCGCGCAGGCCGTCCTCATCGAACGCGTTTCCCAAGCTGAGCATTGGCACTGAGTGCTGGATCGTGGCGAACCCCCCGGCCGGTGCAGAGCCGACTCGCTGCGTCGGGGAATCGAGAGTCACTAGATCGGGGTGCTCGGATTCGAGCTGTGTCAGGCGCCGGAAGAGTGTGTCGTACTCGGTGTCGGAGACCTCGGGGCGATCGAGCACGTAGTAAAGGTAGTTGTGGCGCTCGATCTCCTGGCGGAGACACTCGATCTCTCGTTCTGGATTGGCGGCCATCTTATCGAAAGGGTCTTTGAGATCCCGTCACCTGTCAAGACCCCGGTCCTTGGCCCGTCGGAGAGCGCCGCACGCGAGCCGGCGGCTACGGACGCGGCGCACTCTTCTCGATCAGATCGGAGCCGAGTTGTGTGAGAGCTATACGCTCGATATTCACTCCGGTGAGAAACCAGAAGACCCCGTCCCGCTCCCAGAGCAGCTCGAGCGGGGCTTGAGCCGGATCGATGCCGGACGCGTGTTCCTCCCACAGCCCTCGGCGATCGAGGAACCGCGCGGCTTGATCGTCGATCATCAGCTCCTCGCCGGCTTCCGCGGTGGTCACGCGTCGGCGTGCCATGTTGCGACTCAGATAGTTGCCAGCACGCAGGGTGACATACTGCGCCCGTTCGCCTTCGGTCTCTCCTCGATGGATGAACGAGGCAGCACAGTAGGCCCGCTGGTGTTCCGCATCCTCGGCGAGGAGCGCGTGCCCGTCGATCGACTCGTACCCAGCATCATGGAAAGGGTCAATCGAGAGCGGGAACGGAAGGCGAACTGCCAGTTCGTCGATCGCGAGCCACCCCTCGTGGAAGACGCGTGTCCCTTCAGGAGGGGCAAAGGGCGGAGGTGCATCGGCCGTGAGGCGTACGCCGCTGTAGCTGACCGTGACGTGGCCGTTGGGTCCGAGCAACTGGTGGGTCTGAGAAGACGGTGCAGGAGGAAAGCTCAGACGGACGGGGAACAGGGTCTCCGCGTCGAACGCGACCGACGCCTTCCGTGCGAGGAAAGCTACCATCTTGAAAGCGAGGGCGCGGTGTACGCGCTTCGGCTTCAGCGAAAGCACTCGAGCATCACGGCCGTCGATCGTTTCCGGCCCGAGGTCGCGGAGGAGATAGTCGTGGGGCAGATCCCGCAGATATCCGATCTCCCCGAGGACGTGCATCTCGGGAAGCGGCTCGAACAGGGAGCGGAACGTCTTGACGACGCAGACGCCGGCGGAGGCATCGTAGAGCCAGGTCCGCTGACCGTCGAAGTGCATGGACAATCCAACGAGTTCGTCGGCGGTTAGCTCGACATCCCCGGTCAGGCGCTCCTCCAGCTCGAGCAGGGGATTCACGTAGGTTTGGTGCTCCACGGCGAGGCCGTCGGGGCGATGGAACTTGATCCGAGCGACAACGTGAATTGGCCCGGCCTCGACCGACTCTGTCGCTTCGAACCCGGACAGCTTCTGGCAAGCTTCGACAACCGCGTGCGCGAAGACCGCTATTGGCTGCTCCCTGTGTGTCGTCATCGTCGGGTGATAGTATACCTGGATCGAGCCACGATCCCGAGCGGGCGTGACTCGCAGGCCTGGTCATCGAGTCGTACGAGTGTCTCACCCCATGGATGGACAGTCGGGGAGGTGACGAAGTTCCATCCGAACCGCGAAACCGCCTACGAGTGCGCCTTCCCCAGATGCTTGCAGCGCAGTCTGTGCGTTATCATGCCGTGTTTTAGCCATGTTGCGCCCCTCGAAGCGGCATTCGCAATTGAGACGGGGGGCGCTTGACTGAGTGGGCCGAGTTCCGGTATTCAGTACACAGGGGGTTCCGCGGG
>CBFCYU010000058.1:0-9672 GCA_965602415.1 uncultured bacterium
CTCAATCACTGCATACATCGATTCAACACCCCAATTCACGTCAGATTCTAGCCGTCGCCCCGGACCATTTCAACAGCACTAGCCAACGGACGTTCCCGGCCCGATCGGCCGATCCGGGACGATGAGGGAGAGACCTTCTCCCTGCGCGGCGAGCAGCATGCACTCGGAACGAAGACCGCGGATCGTCCGCGGTTCCAGATTCGCGATCACGACGACCGATCTCCCGACGAGCTCCTCGGCGGCATAGCTGCCCTTGACCCCCGCGACACAGTCCCGCGTCTCGCCGCCTAGATCGACCGTCAATTGAAGAAGCCGCTCGGCACCGGCGACCTCCGAAGCGGATCGAATCAGACCGACGCGAAGATCGAGCCGCTCGAAATCGGAAGACGAGACCGTCCCCCGTTCCAGCGCCGGCTCCTTCGTCTCGTTCTGGCCTTCCACCCGCTCGCGCACCGCATCGATCTCGATCCGCTCCAGCAGAACGCGCTCCGAGCTCAGCTCCCGCCCGCGAAGGACAACGCCGAGATCATCCCACGACGGGCTTTCGATCCCCATCACGGCGAGGAACTCTGCGGCGAATCGCGGCATGTACGGAAGGAGGAGCACCGCCATCCCCTTGACGAGATGGAGTGCCCCGGCGACCGCCACGGCGTCGGACGTCTCCCACGGCTTCTTCCGCTGGAAGTACTCGTTCCCGAAAACGGCCAAGTCACAGACGCTGCGGAGAGCCTGCCCGAGGAGAGCCTCGTCGATCGCCTTCTCGTACGCCTCGATCCCTTCGCGCAGACGATCCACGACCTCATCGTCCGGATCGACGTCCGGGACAGTCCGATCGAACTGCGTTTGGGCGAACGACAGGACGCGATTCATCAGGTTGGCGACGTTGGAAATCAGCACCCCGTTGATCGCCTTCTCCAGCTCTTCCCACGAGAAGCTCGTGTCACGCCCCTCCGGGCGGTTGTACAGAAGGTAGAACCGCCACAGCTCTCCGTCCATCACAGTGAGGGCATCATCGCCATACAGCCCGACCCCGCGGGTCTTGGAGAAACTGCCGCCGCCGATCCAATTCAGGTACTCGGTCGCGGCGATCTGGTCGGGAAGATGATACCCCTGCCCGGAGGCGATCAGCTGCCCCGGGAAGATGAGCGTATGGAACGCGATGTTGTCCTTGCCCAACGTGTAGATCTGGTGAACGTCCTCTCCGAACCAGAACTCCTTCCACCGTTCGTCCGCTCCGAAGTGCTCCACAACGGCGGAGACGTATCCCAACGCCGCTTCCCCCCAGACGTAGAAGACCTTCCCCTCCGCTCCGTCAAACGGCGCGGGAATCCCCCAGTCGATGTCCCGCGTCATCGCGCGCGGACGCAAGCCCTCGTCGATCATCTGCTGCGTGTACCGGTGAACGTTCCCCTGAAACCCCCGCAAGCCAACGTATTCCTCAAGCGGATCGGAGAGCCGGGTCAGATCGAGGTACCAGTGCTTCGTCTCGCGGAACTCGACTTCGCTCCCGCTGCAGAAGTTGCAGCGCGGCTCGACGAGTTCCTCCGGCTCGAGGATGCTCCCGCACACGTCGCACTGGTTGCCGAGCGCATCCTCCGCACCACAGCGCGGACACGTTCCGGAGATGAACCGGTCGGCGAGGAATCTCTCGCAGTTCCGGCAGAACGCGCGCAGCTCCACCTTCGTACAGATGTAGCCGTTCTCCTCCATCTGCAGGTAGATCTCGCGAACGAATCGCTTGTGCACCGGGGACTCGGTCGTTGTGTAGTTGTCGAACTCGATCCCGAATCCCTCGAGGATCTCCAAGATCCGCTCGTGATTGCGCTGCGCCAACTCGGCGGGGGCGATCCCCTCACGTTGTGCCTCGTATTCCACCCGGGTTCCGTGGACGTCGGAGCCGGAGACGTAGAGAACATCCTTTCCTCGCAGTCGGTAGTAGCGGGTGAACACGTCGCCGGAAAGGAGCGAGCTAACGAGGTTCCCCAAATGAGGAACGCCCGACGAGTACGGCCACGCACTGCAAACGAGGACCCTGCGTTTCTCCATCGATGATCCACCCAGACAGATGAGATGTGGCCCGGATTATACCGATCCACGAAACCGGCACCAAAGAGCATCGGCGGACGCCGTTCTCCATCGCGCCACGGACCGAAGGTTGCGGGGACGCCCGCAAGCGAGTATCAATCACACGGATGAATCCTAGACAGCACCAGCAAGACCGAGCGGAGACGATCCGCGTCACTCTCAAGGTATTCGGCGGACTGCGCCAGCTGACGGAATCCCCTGTCGAGGAGCGCTCCGTTCCTGCCGACAGCACCATTGACGGGCTCTGGACCGGGTTGGAGCTCGAAGCCCCCCGATTTGTCGAGAAACTCCGCGAGGGCGTCGCGAAGGGCTACCTCCACGTCCTTCTGAATGGACGGAACAGCGTCTTCCTCGACGGTCCGGATACGCACTTGAACGACGGAGACACCGTGGCAATTCTTCCCCCGATCGGGGGTGGCTAGCGCGCCGGTCCCGCCTCTAGAAATCGATCGCGACGGTCAGGTCGAGCAACAGGCTGTGATAGAAGGTCCCGGTTGATCCCGTCCCCCCGAGATAGGAGACACCGAATGATCCGCTCCACGTCGGCGAGAAAGCGACGTCTAGTCGTCCGCTCGTCGTCGCGTCGATGTCCGATGCATCGCTGCTCAGCCGGTAGTTCACGTCCGTGTCGACGCGAAGATCGAGCGCCGGATAGGCCGCATCCTCCGCTGTGTCCGACCACAAGCTCGCCACCCACTCGTGCAGGTTGAGGCGATACGAGTTGTCGATCCTTGCGGTGATCTGTCGGTCCCCCGGAATCCCTTTGCCCGTCAGCGTAAACGACAGCTCGTCGTAATGAATCCCTCCGCGGGACCACGTTAGGCGACCCGAAAGCGAGTGCCCGATCGTCTCCTGACGCTGTGCTTCATAGCGCGCGACCTGCCTGTCGATCGAGTACGACAGCGATGCGCGGAGCTCTTCGATCCCGGAATAGGAGGCCGTAAGCGAAAGTTTTTCGTTCTCTCTCAGGACCGGCTCTCCGAGTCCGCTCAGTTCTCCCCGAAGCGTCCCCTGGATCGACAGGTCTCCCCGCCGACCGCGGGCCGTCAGCCGACCGTCGACATCGAGAGAAGACTCGTCGCTCGACGCGCCAAACGTCGCACCTGGCGCGATCTCCCATCCGGACGCTTCGAAGGGGGCGATGTCTACGTCGAACTCCGCCTCGTGATCCCGCCTGCCGCTCCCGCCAGGAACCGAGTGTCTCCAGCCGAACGTGTAGTCGACAGCAAGATCGGCTCCCGCACCGGACCCGGACCAACCGGTCTGCAGCGTGAGACTCTCGCTGCCGCTCCATCCCTCGTCGTCCGTGCGGATCGGACGAGCCCAGTCCAGGTGTGCCGACCATGATGGGAGGATCGTCGCATCGGCGCTCAAGGAAAGCTGGGTGTCCCGGCGCGGCTCCCCGGACTCGTAGCTCCACGAGTACCCGTCGCTCCACGAAAGTCCCAAGTCGAGCCGCTCGGCGAAGAATTCATCGCGGAGGGAGAATCGGTACGAGGTCTGCATCGATTCCGGCCCATCACGGCCGGCCTCGTCGTTCGACATCTGCTGATGCGCGTTCACCGTAAGAACGGGCCCGAACGTCCATTGCAGCGACAAGTCGTTTACCATCATGGTCTCGGGATCCTCGCTCAATCGACCGACGATGTCGTACCCGTGGGAGAGAGACAGGTCGGCTTCGCCGCCGAGCTCCCACGTCACCGCGAGGTCCCAACCAGTCGAATCGCTCCGACCCAGGCTTCCGATCGATCGATACGACGGCGATACGTTCTCGAACCTCCCCGACAGGGTGAACCCGTCCGCGGCGTGGCGGAACGTCGCCCGCTCGATGAACCCCTCCGACGTGTGCTCCTCGCCGACGGCGTCGACGAACCCGAACGGATCGCGACCGTCGATCCCGGTCTCACTCGGATCGTACTCGTCGACCGACTCCCCGTGCGCCCAGATCGTCAGCTCGTAGTCGGCATTCGCACGGGTTCCGACCCAGACCATGCCGTCCTCTTCCGTGAGGGCCGTGACGGTCGAATCGGCAAGAAGAACCTCGCCGTCCTCGGCGTCGATCAATCCCGCCTCAGTCCCGAAGACGAGGAGCCCGTCGACTGCCTCAACGGCGTAGACCGCCTTCCCAAGTACTAACCAGCCGGTCCCGATTCCGTCCCGGTAGCTTCGAAGACCTCCACTGGAGGCGACGTAGAGCGTCCCATCGAAGAGCGACAGGTCGTGGATCCGAAGCCCTTCGCTCCCCTGCATCCGCACCCACTCCTCAGTGACCAGGGAGTACTGGTAGAGCCCATCTTCTGTGCCAACGAACAGCATCTCGCTGTCGCCGGCCAGCGCGCTGACCGCACCGAGCTCGACGTCATCGTCGAACCGAAGCCATCCCTCCGATTCGTCGATCTCCTCAAGGCGTACGGCCGCCAGCCCGACGTCCGTTCCGATCCACAGAACCCCATCCGCGAGGAACAGAGCGGTGACCGAAGCGCTCGGCAGACCCTCTTCCTCGTTGGCGTGGTAGTTGGTCCAATTCCCGATGCGATCGAGCGGCGAGAGGCCATCGAGCGACACGACCGTCAGTCCGCCATTCGTCCCGATGAAAAGGGTCTCGTCCCCGACTGCGACCGCTCGAATCGATCTCCCGGCTAGTCCGTGACTCGTTCCGTACGTGATCCACTCTCCGGCCCGCTTTACCGTCAACCCGCCGTAGTGCCCGAAGAAGGTGTACTCCTCGGTCGCGGCGATCGCCGCGATCTCGTTCGCCTGGTTGAGTCGCGCGTTGTCATCGAACGGGAATCGATCGTTGCTGTATGCGGCGAGGAAGTCGGCGTTGAACCCGTCGAGCGAGATCGTCCCGGAGACGCCGGCGATGGTATGTCGATTCGGCATCGTCCTGACGCTGTCCGGATCGCTCACCGACTCGGGATCCTCCGCCGACTGCAGCAGGCTCGCCTGGACGATCAGGTGTTCCGAGATCGGCCAGTCGAGTGTCAGCCCGTAGAAATAGGTCGCGTAGTCGGCTGCGCTCCCGAAGACCCCGCCCGAGAACCGCTCGTAGTCAACACGAATTACGTCCGTCTCCTTGACCTCGATAAGCAGGACGAGCATGCCGATCTCGTAGTCGATCATGTACCCGACGTCGCGCTCGAGGGAAACGTCGTTCACGCTGACCCGATCGCTGCCCGGGATGATCGACAGGCCGAGCATGAACACGCCGCCGGTGACCGTATGGTCGAAATTGACGCGAATCGCGCTCTCATTCGTGAAGAACTCTTCCGGAAACTCGACCTCAAGGATTCCAGCCTCAGAGAAGACCTCGGCTCGGTATTCGGCGTACAAGGGGTTCGTGATCAGATCGAACGTCACGCCGTCGAAGCTGACTTCGACGGAAAGCGACGCAATCACGACGCCCTCGCGTCCCAGGTGGTAGAAACGGTGTCGGACGGCATCGAGAATCGGGTGTTCCTCTGCATCCACGGAGACGCGTACGTGCGACGCGACCGTCTCCAAGAACTCAACCTCGTATGCGGTGTTGCGGCTGAACGGGTACTCCTTAGCGTCCTCGCCCGACAGGTCGTTCGCCTCGTTGTACAGGTCAATTACCACCTCCAGCCGATCGCGCACGAGGTCGATTACGTCCTCGCTGAGGAGCAGAACCTGCTCCTCCTCCCCGACCACCTGATACTCCCATTCTTCCAGTGCGAACGACGCATTCTCGGCCAGCACATCGGACAAGTAGTCCAACCCGTACTGAGTGAGAACGCTCCGCAGGCCTGCGGACACGTCGAACGAGAGGTTCACCTCGCTGAACTCCTCAACGTAAAAGACGGTGAGGGGATAGGCGTACAGGCCGTCGATCTGCCGCTTGTAGGGACGAAGCCTTGGCGGATCGGCTGTCGAGTACGCGGAATACGTGATCTCCTCGTGCGCCTTCTGCCCGATGAACGTCTTCGATTCGGAGACTCCCTCGAGCTTCGATGCGACGCCGGTCAGCACGGCATCGCCGAACGTGTACTCCAACTGAAGCCCCTTCATCTTCTTGCCGTGCGCAGCGAAGTCGCCAAGGATCCCGTCCAGCCGCTCCGAATCGAGGGTTATCGCCAGCGACTGCAGACTGTCCGACTGCCGATCGTCGAAGTGCGCCTCAATCGATAGGATCGACAGCGCCCTCCCGCTGATGTCGACCGCCAGCGTCTGATCGAGGGTCAAGTGGCCTGCAGTCAGTCCCGACGCCGCGAGACCCAGCGCGTCGCCGAGCCCCCATCGAAGGGTCCACGTCTTTCGGCCGTCGAGCTGCACGGAGTAGGACTCGTCCTCTTGCGCCAAGGCACCGATTGCGAAGAGCACAAGCAGGCACACAAGGATGCACAGCGCAAACCGTTTGACGTTTGCCGACACGATGACAATCCCCCTTCTTCAGAAACGGAACGTGAACGAGACCCGATGGCTGTCGCCCAGATCACTCCGCATCGCGTACGCCCAATCGAATTGCAGGCTCTCGAACCGGACCGACAAGCCGAACGTCGGCCCGCGGCCGTCAAACCCGACCCTCGCCCCCAGGCCCCCGATCCACGCCTCCAGCCCGGCTGCCAGATGTGGCATCGCCGAGAAGAGTCCTACCGCCTCGAACGACGTGTTCCACAGGACATCCGCTGACGGAGAGAGGGTGATCGCTGCCCCGAGGCGGATCGACGGATCCCATTCCTCGCTCGCGCTGCCTTCGTAGATGATCGGCCCGGACAGGGCCCCCTCGAACATCATGCCGACCCGGATCGAGTCGGTGATGACCAGAATCGCGGGATCGACGGCCCAACCGCTGCCGTCCGTCGGGGACGAGACCCGAAGGAGCCGCCCGCGAACGCCAAACGCGACAGGTCCGATTGGGACACCTAACGATGCGACGAACCCCTGGCTCGCATAGTGGAACGATCCGGCATTCGTGGGGATCGCCCCCGAGTCGAGGAGGAATGCGTTAACGCCGAAGTACGGCATGGCGAATCCGACGACACCGTGGACGATTCCGCCGAACCCACTCGCGAGGAGCGACGTCACCCCGATCCCCTTGTACCCGCCGAGCGCCGCCGGACTATACAGGACGCATCCCTCGTCGTCGGCAAGCGCCAAGAACGCGCCGCCCATCCCAAGGCCTCTTCCGGACGAACCTAGGGAGAAGATCGCCCCGACTCCCTCATGCGCACCGACCGGAAGCGCGATCGCCCCAACAATCGCAATCAGAATCAGAACCCGCCCCCACCCCGTCATCGGGCGATCACCAACCTTCCTACCTCGGATGCACCGCGGTCGGTCACCAGCACGTAGAGGTACAGACCCGAGGCGAGCATCTCACCGCGGTCGGTCCGCAGATTCCACGAGGCGTTGCCACCGACAGGATCGACGGCCACCTCATAGACGAGGCCACCGCCAACGCCGTAGATCCGGAGCGTTGCCGTCGTCGTGCCACTCGGGACCGAGTACGCAAACTGGGCGACGTCACTCACCGGGTTCGCGCCGACCTCGATCACCGGAATCTCCCCCTCCGGCGGCGGCTCAGGCCCCGATTGGATCGCCTCTTGCATCGCCGCTGCCACATCGAGCTTTCCCCATCCCCAGCGTGAATTCGGGACCGAGCCGGTGTGGCCGTCCTGCACCGCCGTCGTCGTCAGTATGCTGCGGATCTCCGCCGTCATCAGGTCCGGGTCGATGGAGAACATCAACGCGATCGCTCCGGAGACGTGCGGCGCCGCCATGCTCGTACCCAGTTCCATCGTATGAACGCCGTCCGGATGAACGAACGCCGATTGCCATCCCGCGTCCTCCGACAGCGCGGCGCAGATCCACGCGCCGGGTGCGACCAGTTCCGGCTTCACCCGACCGTCCCGCGTCGGCCCCCGACTGGAGAACGACGCCAGCGTTCCGACCGTGTACTGCGACGTGTAGTCCTGATTCCCGCTCTGAGAGGACCACGCCGCCTTCGTGGTGTAAGCCCCCACCGTGATGACGTTGTCAGCGTTCCCGGGCTCGTCGATCGTCAATGTCGGATCCCCGCCGATCAGCGTCGCCGTCCCGCTTGTCACCCACATATCGAATCGTCCCCCGCCGCTCGTATCGCCGATCGCGATCCGCCAGTCGGCGAAGTTGCTCAGCCCGTGCAGCCGGACGAACGCCTCGTTGTCCCCGTTGTTCGGGTTGACGCCGGCCCACGCGTTGTCGACGCGCACCATGCCTGCAGGCGTACTGATCACACCGGTCTCCGTTCCCCACGGCACAGCAATCGGGGGTTCCCCGGGAGGGGTGATCGTGACGGTGAATCGGGAGTCGCCAGGGTACCAGATGCTCAACTCAACTTGGGTGTCGTGGGGATCGATCGCGTACGACGTTGTTCCTCCGTACAACGTAGACGAGGCATGAATGTCCCGTTCCCCTTCGTTCCCCGCGGAGACGACGATCGCTCGACCCGGTCCCGCCGCCAGCTCGTCCAATCCTTGCTCGAACAAGCTCGTTCCGTCGTGCGGTCCCTCGTGTCCTCCCAGACTGAGGTTGACCACCGCCGGGAAGCCAAGCGAATCGGCGATGTCGAAGACGTACTCCACGCCCCGGAGGATGTCAGACGTGAAGAACGTCGTCTTGACCATCACCAGCGACGCCTGCGGGGCGACACCGACGAATCCGTACTCGGACGACGAACCGTCTCCCGCGGCGATGCTCAGGACGTGCGTTCCGTGCCCGTCCCGGTCCGATTGCCGCACGGAGCCCGCGTCCGCGCCGTACCCCTCGGCCAGATCGCTCTCGATCTCCTCTTGCGAGTAACGCATCCCGAACACCCCGAACGTTTGATCCCAAATCGCCAAGATACGCGACGACTCCTCGAATCCGTCACCGTTCGAGTCGTAGCGGAAGTCGAGATGCGAGTAGTCGATCCCCGTGTCTACTGCCCCCACGATCACGCCTTCGCCGAGAACCGCCGGGCTCAGGTCGTGCACCTCATCGCCTCCGATCGCCGGGACGCTGGCGTCGAGATGCAGCGCCGCCTTCCACACCGGCTCGATGTAGACGACGTCCTCCTCTTCGAGAAGTCGCCCCAGCTCGAGAGGAGTGACTTCCATGCCGAGGATGCTTCCGGTACTGCCGAGGACAGGAAGCCCGGCGTAGCTCCGTCCAGAGAACGGCCGCGCCAGCTTCACGAGGATGCCGATCCGCGCTTCACCCGTCTCCGCCGACACGCTTACCTCGTATCGGTCCGCATCGAAGTGCGATGGCACCGAGACGGCCGTCCCGCTTCGGGCCACATCACCTGCCACGAGGACCCGAAGCGCCGGATCCAGGCGGTTCAGTCCGTTCGGAGCGTCCTCGGCAACCGCCCCGACGACGAGAGAGCCGAGACAGAGCAGACAGAGAATCCCAATGATAGGCTTTTTCACACGTTCCCCCTCAGGCTGAACGAGCATTGTAGCATATCCGTTTTACGGTCCACAACGCCCCTTTGCCGGACCCTTCCGCCTCGGAGGCACGGCGCTCCCTTTACACCGCTACGATCCCTATGGTATGATCCGTAAGGTAGGCCAGATCTGGGCTTCCGGAGGATGCGGCGCCTTT
>CBFCYU010000059.1:0-9600 GCA_965602415.1 uncultured bacterium
TCATCGGCGAACGTGCAGCGGACGTAGTGAAGCATCCCGTACCGCCTGGAGACGGTCCCCGGAGCGGTCCTCTCCGGAGCGGGGATCAACGGAGCGCCTCCTCCTCCCGCGGTCACGTAGTGGACGCCGCTCCGGTATATATGCTCGTAACAGGTCTCTGACGCGCTGAACACGACGTCGACACCATAGTAGCGAAACAGCGATTCCCACGCCGAGCAGAGCGCTTCGTTCTTCCCTTCAGCGTACGATGCGCTGTAGAGCGCGTTGTACGAGAAGACGACGATGAGCTTCCCGACGACCTGCGCGAGGTCATCCTCCAGCCACGCGGTCTGGGCGCGCATCGCTGCGCTGTCCGCCGACGCCGCGACCGTCGAGTCAAGGCCGACGAAGTGGATGCTCCCGTGATCGAAAGACCACCACTGCTCGTCCTCGAACCCGCCTCCGACCGGCAGGGCGAGGTACTCGAAGTAGAGGGAGCCGTCCGAGTCTCTGTCCCCGATGACCGACACGAACGGACGGGATCGGGCGAGATCAGCGATCGCCCAGAAGAAGTTGTCGAAACGCTCCGCGGTTGGCGTGTCGACGAGGCCACCGGCATGGAAGACCACCGAAGCGTCCTCGCACGCTGCGATCGCGTCGGCGACCAGTTTGTGACGGTCCGGGAACGATCGCGTCGCGCCGTAGACGACGAACGAGAAGGAACGGGCGCTCTGTTCGAGCGTGCTGAAGCCGCCGACTTCGGTCGGGTAGACGGCGTCTCCCTCATAGAAGATCAGCTGATACCGATAGGTGGAGCCGGGCATCAAATCCTGGAGCCAGATTTCCGCCACGCCCTCGTGGCGCTCGAACGTGAGGGTCTCCTCCCACTGACCTGTCGCGTCGTACACCCGCGCGAGGCTGTAGCGAAGATCGAACCCGACGGCGCGGTTGGTCATCCACGTGATCGCGACGAAGTCCTCTCCAACGGCGCCGAGAACCGGCCCCCAGGACCAGGGCGCGGACAGCTGGCCGAGGCAGGCCCCGATTGGTATCCAGATCAGCACGAATGAGATAAACAGGAACCGTGAGATCCTCGCGAACATCATACCTCACCTCCCTACCCGGTGAACGATCATGTCCTTCTAAGAGCATTCTGGCAAGAAAGAGAGGCTCGGTCAATCGGAATCGACCGAGCCTCCACATTCGTTGAGCACGAGTCGGCTACGGGGACGGCGCGGTAGCGTCGTGGAAGTCGACCTCCTGGACGTAGGCGGCGATCTCGCCGGAGCGTGTCGAGTATGCACGAAGCCGCATCTTCGTCACCGTGCCGACTGCGAAGGCGATCTGCGTCCACTCGGATTCCTCGATCACTCCGTCGAAGGCGTCGATCCACTCGCCGTTGCGGTAGACGTCGACGTCCCACTCGAGGATGTTGCCGTGCTGGTAGTTGTCGTAGACGAGCACCCGGACGCCATCGGACAGGAGGCCCGGTTCCTCAAGTTCGAGGAAGAGGTACGACGTCCAGCCCCGGCGGCGCAGAGGGTGCGCGGCGACGGAGTGGATGTCGTTGTCGTGGGCTCGCTCCTTGAACTGCCAGTCCCTCGACGGGTCATCGGCCGCGGCCGGCGTGATCCATCCGACGTCCGCCAGCGAGGAGACGGCGACGGAACGGACCTTCGTGTCCGCCGCGCCTTTGTTGTCCGTGACAGTCAACCGCACGTTGTACGCCCTGTCCGACGGGAAGGAGTGGCTGACCAAGGGTCCCGAACCGCTGGTGCCATCTCCGAAGCTCCAAGCGTAGGAGACGATACTCCCGTCCGGGTCGTAGGAGCTCGACGCGTTGAACGTGACCACTGTCCCCACCGCCGGGCTCGGAGGGGTGTAGATGAAATCAGCCACAGGCGGGTCGTTACTCACTGCGGGCGTCAGGGTCACGGAGATCGTGGCCGTTTGCCCGGCGGAGACGACAACCTGGCGAGTCTCGGTCGCGTAGCCGCTACGCGAGACCCGTACGGTGTGAATCCCCGGAGTGACGTCCTCCTCCGTCAGCGGAGTCGTTCCAACGACAAACCCGTCGAGTTCGACGGTCGCTCCGGATGGGGATGAGAAGACGCGGAGCGTCCCGGTCGTCGGTGTCGAAGAGACGACCTGGAAGGCCAGGGTGTCGTACGCCCAGTCGCTACTCGGAAGTTGCGACTGCATCGTGTCGAGGACCGAATTGCGGAACGACGACGGGTTGGTGCTCAGGAGAGGGAACCCCGCGCCGAACGTGGTCGGGAACTGCGGCAACGGACTCGTCGCTGCGAAGAGGTAGAGCGTCTCCGTTCCGACCGGTTCCGTGATTCGCAGGGTGTAGGCCGACCCCGGGACGACGTGCGATCCGGCGGCCATCGGATTGTCCGGCTCGATCCAATTCGGAAGCATCAACGTAACGCGGCCGTCGGCCGACGCGTCGCACAGGTAGACGAACGCCGTCCGGCTCGTTGTGAACGTAACCGTGATGGCCTCGCCGACTTCGTACGACAACTTGGGCAAGGAGAGCTGCACCGCCAGGGGCTGGCTCGCCGCGGAGACGACCGCTTGGGTCGAATCGGTCGACTGCTGCCCTCCCTGTCCGAAGGCGGTCAGGGTCACCGGGTAGGTTCCCGGATTCGAGTACGTGTGGCTTGCCGTCACCCCCTGAGCGGTCGACCCATCGCCGAACGACCAGAGGTAGGTCGTGATCGGGCCAGTCGACCCGGATCCGTTGAAGGCGATCGGCAATCCCACGATCCCGGCGTACGGTCCGCCGACATCGGCGACCGGTGGAGCCGCCGCCGACGTAACCGTCAGACTGCGCGTGTTGTTCGCTTCGTTCGATTCGACGACCTGGTGCAGGTCGTCCGCGTTCGCGGTGAACGTCTCGGGGCTCGTCGTCAACGGGAGTGCGAGCGCGAAGGTCTGGCTGGCGCCGGCGGCCAACTGGGTCAGGTAGGTTTGCGTCGATGAGGTGGTTCCGACCAGCCGGACGCGGAACGGGCCGGCCGCGGCCGGTCCATTGTTGCGGACCGTGATCGTGAACGTGACGTTCTGCCCGATCGTCGGGCTCGCCGGGAAATGGACCATGCTCTGCACGACGAGGTCCGGGAGCCCCGCGGACTGCACCGTGACGGACCGCGTGGCGGTAGCCGAAGCACCACCGCTGTCGATGACGGTCAGTCGGATTGTGAACGTGCCTGTCGAGGAATAAGCGTGCTGCGAGGTGACACCGGAGCCGAACGACCCGTCCCCGTACTCCCACTGATAGCCGACGATGCTCCCATCGGGGTCGTACGACGAGGCAGCGTTGAATGCGAACGGCGCCCCCGACTCCCCGGCGCTCGGCGAGACGGTGAATGACGCGACCGGCGCCTGATTGCTCGGCGGCGTGACGGAGATCTGCAGACTCGTCGTGTCGGTCGCCCCGTCGTCATCGGTGACCGTCAGATGCACGCTGTACGTCCCGGGAGCGGAGTATGTGTGGCCGACGGCCGATCCGGAACCGCTCGTTCCGTCCCCGAAGCTCCACGTGTAGGAGACGATCGAGCCATCCGAATCGGTGGAGGTCGTCCCGTCGAAAGCGACCGAACTCCCGACGAGCGGAGACGCCGGGGAGTACGTAAACGCCGCCGTCGGCGGCTGATTCGGGCTCGTCGGTGGCTGGAGTACCAATCGTCCGTTCCCGTAGACGTACGGGCTCCCCATCGAGATCGTCTGCGACAACAGGCGGGCGCGAAGTGCGGGTTCGTTCAGACTCGGGTTCTGATCGAGAAGAAGGGCCGCGGCCCCGGCCGCGTGCGGGGCGGCTCCGGATGTTCCGTAGAACGTTGTGTACGGAGACGTCCCGGTGCTGACCTTGTCCGGCGCACAAAGGTCCGGCTTCGTGCGACCGTCGTTCGTCGGTCCCTGCGAGCTATAGGATTCCTGCGGGCCGGTGGTGTAGCGCGCGTGGTCGATCGCTCCGACGGCGATGACCTCCGGTACGTTCGCCGGAGCGAGGATCGAACTGGAAGCGACGACCGGTGTGACGGAGTGGTAGAGGCTGAACAGCTCGAGGGACATGTGGCCGCTGCCCTGGATGCGAACCGTGTAGGTTCCGCTCATTGGGGCCGAGACCTGAATCGACTCGGTCGGCTCCTCCGTCCCCGTCTGGTACTTCGTCGATGATGCGATGAGATTGCTCGTTGGGTCGTACAGGTAGAGGTCGTAATCCGATGACGCTTGGGGCCAATCGTTCCACGTCAGGAAGAGGACGATCTGCGAGCCGGCGCTGGTGTAGAGGGTGACATCTTGGTCGAGCCAGCCGTCGGAGTTGCCGTCCGAGAAGATCCCTTCCCAGTGGCTTTCCGCCTCGTTCCCGGCGGCGTTGACCCACAGGATGCCCCCGGAAATCGCGCGGAGCGCTGTGTCAGCGATCGTTCCCGTCCCGTCGTAGAAGTTCGTGTTGTACCACCCGAGAGAGTGGTTGATGATGTCGATGCCATGGTTCAAGCAGTAGGTGACGGCCGCGTCGAGATCGACCTCGTCGGCGATCTTGATCAGATGGAGTTCGGCCGCCGGAGCGATGTCGTGGACGATCTCAGCGACGGCGGTGCCGTGCGTGATCCCGGTGGTCAGACCGGTCCCGGTGAGGTCGTTCTGCTGCACCGAGTAGGGGAGGTCGCCGTTCGCCTGGGCCTGAGAGAGGCCGGCGAAGCCGAGATCGATGACGGCGATCTTGACGCCGCTCCCGTCGAGGCCCGCCGCGTGGAACGCGTCGGCACCGATCACCGCGATACCCTGGCTCGATGTCGCCATCGGGAACGGGGTGTACGGCGGCCGGATGAACGCGATTCCGCCCACCCGGGTGGCGAGATCGGAGAGCTGCGACGGCGTAACGGCCGCCTTGATCAGCGTCGATGTCGTCTTGATCGTCGAGCGACTCACTCCGAGGGACGACAGTGTGGCGGCCATCGAAGCAGTGCTCTGGCCCGGCCGCGATTCGAGGACGACGGTGATTGTTCCAGTCGAGGACGAGAACGGGACCCCGTACTTGATGGCGATATGCGCAAGCGCAGAGGTGGCACTGGAAGGTGAGCTGCCCGAGGCCCGCACAGCCTCGAGGAGCGCTTCCAGGGCCCCATCGACGACGGGATTGTGATCCTCGGCGGCCATCTTCTGGCGGGAGGACGTGGCGACGGTTGCCTGCGGAGTCGTCGCGACCTCGGTAGCCATTGCACCGCTCGTCGCCGCGTGGACGAGGAACTCGATGGCCAGTTCCCGATCGTCGGGCCAGGAGAGGACGGATAGGTGCCAATCGGACGTGAACGGAATGGGAACGCCGACTGCCTGGTTCCCGACGTAGACCGGACTGACGCCGCGGGCCGACAGCGTCGCTACGTCAGCGGACAGGTCAACGAGGTACCGAGCGAGGGTGGTCCCCCAGCTATTTGGCACCATCACCAGGTTCAGCTCGCCGGATTTGCTGAATGCCTGGAGGACGATCTGCTGGGCGATTGTGGTCTGAGGGTAAGGACGGAAACTGACCGAGGCACCGGTCTGCGCCTCGAACGAACGAGCGATCGCCTCCCATTCGGCTTGCGTCTCCAGGTCGATCCCGACGACGAGATCGTCCCGTGCCAGAGCAGAGACTACGGCAAGCCCGAGACAGAGCAGGACGAGGATGATCCGCTTCATGGGCATCTCCTTTGTTACGGGACGGACGGGTGGTACGGGACTCTCACGTAGCTGACCGCGCTCGATCGGGCCAACGCGAGCAGCAGGTCGATCGGAAGGGAGAGCTTCGTGAGCCCCTCGACCTCCTCGACGACGTACGACGCAAACGGCTCCACAAGGGAGGCGCCCGGAAGAATCTCCGCTACGATCTCGACGCGCAGCCCGACGAGGGTGAGCGCTTTCATCGCGGCGAAGTCGAACCAGTCGCGGGCAATGACCAGGCTGTACAACGTCGACTCAATCGCGACGCCGGCCGGCGGCGGGGGGCCCTTGGGGTCGTTCTTGGCGTGGGCCTGGATGTTGAGATTCACCTCGTTCTCCAGGATCCCCATTGACTGCAAAGCAACCAACACGGCTCCCAGGACGTCCGACATCGGGAGATCCTGCTGCGGATCGACGACCAGCTCGTACCCGCTCTCGGACGGACGCACGCTGAAGGTGAACCCTTCGCCGGACTCACGAAGGAAGAATCGTCCGCCATCGACAATCAGCAGCCTCTCGTCGGAGAGGACGCTCTCCGCTGTAGCCCCGGCTGGATCGTCGCCTCGGAATGTCTGCGCCGAGTCTCCGTCGTACGCGATCACGGAGAAGCCGCTCGATTGTGCCGCCTGGCGAACCGAATCGACATCGGCGGAAACCTGACCGAGTGAGAGAAGGTAGTAGTGGGTTTGCAGGAAGCTCGTCGTGGCGTCGGCCGCCCCGGCGGATAGTGAACCCAAGAGGAGAACGGCGAGAGCGATGGTAATGCCGCTTCGAAGCATCATTCGGGCCTCCTTTTCCGTCTTTCTATGCTCCACCTACACCGCGCGGTGGGTGAAGTTCCGTTACGGACGGAGGCCGAATGCGCTGAGAAGATCGGTGATCCAGCATTCGCAAGACGTCTCGAATGCCGCGATTAGGTCAGCCGGCGACGCGATGCGCCCCAGGTTGTCCGCGTAGTACGACGCCAGAGCGGCGAAGAACGGTCCGTCGCCGACCGCTGCGCGGACGGCGTGGACGAAGACCGCACCGCCGCTGTAGACGAAGGCGCTGTAGGTCGACGATCGGGAGAACGCGTAGATCGGACTCGCGATCGTGGCGTCAGGGTTGTCCGCTTGCGCCCTGCTGTAGGTGCGCTCCCAGTTTTCGAGCGTTCCGGCAGCGACGCTCGATCCGACGAAGGCGTCGAGGAAGAGATAGGAGAGGTACGTGGCGAGGCTCTCGTCGAGCCACGGGTCCTCGGTGATGTCGTTCCCGACGCCGGCGTAGAACCACTGGTGGGCCATCTCGTGGGAGACGATGATGTCGTAGAAGGTGTCGTCCGGATCCTCTGCGTAGGCGGAGGAGACGAGGATCAAGCCGGAGAACTCGACACCGGCGGCGTGCTGCATCGGGACTTCAACGAGATCGACCTCGTCGTAGAGAATCGGGCCGATCAGGTCGCTGAAGAGCGTCAACGCATCGGACGCCCGGTTCAAGGTGATCTCCGCGGCATGTTTCTTCTGCGCGGTGAACCACACGCGCAGCGTCACGCCATCGACAACGGCTTCACGATGCTCGTACCCGTCGAGCAGGACGACGGAGAAGTCGCGTGCACCCTCAGCAGAGTAGCGGTAGGTGAGAGATCCATCCTCCTGGGCCTCATCGCTGAGTGTGCCGGACGTGACGGGCGCGATCCCTGCGGGGATCGTGAGGCTTACCTCGTAGGTGGATGCCTCGCTCATCAGGGCGTCGCCGAACTCGAACACCGGATCGAGGGACCAGCCCTCTTCCGTGTAGAGGGCGAGGATCGGATAGAAGGCGGTCAAGGTCAGCGCTTGCGCCGATCTCGTCAACAAGCCGTACGCGGAGGGCGACGGTGCTCCGGCGAGCCAGTCCTCGGCTCTTCCGTCAAACGCGATCGTCACGGTGACCTGACCGTCCGGTGGGAGAGGTTCAGCGAGCGGGACGAAGAGGACCGTGTCCTCGACGAACATCCCGGTCTCAACGGTCTGTCCTTCGACGCGGGTCTCGGTGACTCGCACCGAGGCATTGCCGTAGATCCCCGCTGCGTTTGGATAGAGCCGAAAAAACAGCTCGCCGAGTTCGGTCCCGGTGGTGTTCCAATACTCGACGCGAAGATCGCCGGTGAACGCGCCGGCGGCGTAGTCAACGACGACGCTCATCGAGTAGTGGGGCGAGGCCGCAGCGATGGACAGGTGGCTGACTGTGCCTGCGAGAAGAAGTGCGACAACCGGGATGACGTGTTTCGGGATGCGTGGCATGAAGGGGCTCCTTCCTCGGAGTCGGGCTACGCACCCAGCACGCGACGGTAGATGGATTCGTACTGGGGAACGAGCTGTCGGTGGTCGAATGATTCCTCCGCCCGGGCCTTTGCGGCCGCGGAGACGCGCTGGAACAGATCGGCGTCCTGGAGCAGATCGAGGGCATACTGTGTCATCATCGGCACGTCGCCGACGGGCGCGAGGAACCCGGTGACGCCGTGTCGGACAACTTCGGGAATCCCCCCGACGTCGCTGGCGATCACCGGCACGCCACTCGCCATCGCCTCGAGGGCGACGAGCCCGAAGCTCTCGGTCGAGCTTGGCAGTAGAAGCAGATCGGCCGCAGCCAGGAGGGGAGCGACGCGATCGACGACGCCGACGAACGTGACTCGATCGAGGATGCCGAGCCGCTCTGCGAGCTCCCTGGCCACCGGCACGTCGGGACCGTCCCCGACGAGGATCAACCGGCAGTCGATCGCCGAGGCGACCTCGGCGAAGATCGCCACGACGTCGCGGACGCGCTTGACCGGGCGGAAGTTGGAGATATGCATCAGCGTTTTCTGCGAACGACACGAGCGACACGGAATGCAGTGGCAGGTCTCAGTTTGGTGTCGCTCGGGATCGATGAAGTTGTAAACGACGGACAACTCGCGATCGATCGAAAACTGCCGCAGCGTCTCGTCCCTCAGCCAGTTTGACACCGCGGTGACGGCGTCGGCACGCTGGATGGTCAGCGCGGTGACCGGCTTGAACGACGCGTTGTTCCCGACGAGGGTGATGTCCGTCCCGTGCAGCGTGAGCACGACCTTCAAGTTGCGCTCGGTGACGATCTGCTTGGCGAGTAACGCCGCGGCACCGAAGGGGATCGCGTAGTGGGCGTGGAGGACGTCGAGGTCCTTCAGCCGTGCAACCTCGGCCATCTTCGAGGCAAGGGCCAGGGTGTAGGGGAAGTGCTTCAGCAGCGGGTACTGCTCGATCTCGACTTCGTGGAAGCTGACCCGCGGTGGAAGCTCCGTCAGTCGTAGCGGGGCGGCATAGCTGATGAACGCGACTTCGTGACCCCGCTCCGCCAAGTGCTTCCCGAGCTCCGTCGCGACGACGCCGCTGCCGCCGTGCGCCGGGTAGCAGCAGATTCCGATTCGCAAGCCTCCTCCTTCTCTAGAACGATCTGAAGTCCAGTTCTAGCGGATCATCGACTGCGAGGTGCCCACGAATGAGGAACGCCTCACCGTAGCGCACCCGTATCCGAGCACCGTAGTAGGCCATTCTACTTCGGATCAGCCAATCGGTGCTCGGGGAAGTCAGGCGCGTCTGGGGGGCGGGGGAGGCATCCGGTTGGAACTGGGTGGAGTACGCGTAGATCGACGCCATCTTCCGCTCGAACTGGGCGGTGATGTCGACGACGAACGTCGGCTCGAATTCGTACCACCCCATGTAGTAGATCAGGCGCGTGGGGCGGTGGCTCTCCTGCCCGGTGTCAAATCGCGACAGGCCGGCGAGGAACGTCCCCTCGTAGACGAGTCGAGAGGCGTGCGAGTGATCCGGGTGCCGGTCTTCCCAATACGGAAGGAAGACGGTATCAGGCTTCCAACGGCGGATCGCCTCGGCAACGCGGCGCCGTCCTTCCGTGGTGACGCGGATGTGC
>CBFCYU010000060.1:0-9539 GCA_965602415.1 uncultured bacterium
ATCGCGATGGGTACTGTGAACGATCTCAACTTCGGCTTCCTCGTCGAGTGGTAGGTCGTCTTCACTAGCTAGGAATCCACAGGGCCCCGGCTCGCCGGGGCCCTTTCTCTTTGTCCCGCATCAGATTGTGCGCTACGAGCGGATGGCGTCTCTTCGCATTCCAACGGAGCCAAGCCTATTTGTGTAGTTGCCATGGCATAATGCTCCAATATAAGACACGATCCATGGAAACGTCGGCGCCTTGGCGGTGGCGCCGAACGCGGAGATGTGCAAGGAAATTGACATTCTCCATCAAAAGGTGTATAACAGTCTTCACGAATCTCGCTCTAGTAGGGCAGTATGGGGTTATTGACGGGTGAAGAAGGAGGGGGCATTCTGGCGCGGAAGCGCTATTCTGGTCTTTGCTGTAGGGGGGGTTCTCATTACTGCTGCTGCCATTGCTCTTTGTATGCCATGGTTTGGCCTGGTTGATCTGCGGGAGGTCGTGATCACGGGGAATCACCACGCCACCGCCGCGGATCTTCTTTCCCTGTCAGGCTTGCAGCGAGGCCAATCCCTTCTCGCCACGTCGCTCCGGCGCGTCAGCGCGAGGTTGTCGCGACATCCCTGGATCAACAACGTCTCCCTCACACGCAGATTGCCGCACAGACTGGTCATCCAGGTTCAGGAGAGAGAAGAAGTGGCTTGGATGTCCCACCCGGCGGGCGAAGGCTGCCTCACCGTGGGCGAAGGCGGCGTGATCGTGTCTGCGGACTGTGCGCGTGCGTCATCCTTGATCGAGCTTCGCGGCGCGCGCCTTTCCGGAGGAGGCATCGGCGCCGTCCTGCTCGACGAGACAGTCGCCCGTCTGATCGACGCGCTCCGACGTGGTGCACTGGCTTCCCTTGGCACACAGCTGATCGATCTCACGAATCCGGACTCCGTGGAGTTGTGGACGGGGTCCGATCTTCGAGTACGCCTTGGCGACATGAACGACGTGCTGTTGCGATTGGATTCCCTTGCGGCGCTTAGCCGTTCGCTGGATGTGGAAGACTACGAGGTCATCGATCTCAGATTCGGGGGTGAGGCGACGCTGGTGCCTCGGTAAGGCGGTGAAGAGATGAGGAAAGAGAAGGTTGTCGTCGGGCTTGATGTGGGGACCACGAAGGTGGTCGCCCTCGTCGGGAACACGATTGACGGGATGGTCGAGGTCATTGGGATGGGGAAGTCGGAGTCGCACGGCCTCGAGAAGGGGGTCGTCGTCGACATCGGGCGGACGATCTCATCGATCCGCAAGTCCGTCGAAGAGGCAGAGAACATGGCGGACGTCAAGATCGACTCCGTCTACGTCGGGATTGCGGGCAAGCACATTACGTCGATCAACAACAGCGGGACGGTGTCGATCAACCGTCCCGATCGGATCATCACGGAGGACGACGTTCGCCGCGTGGTCGAGACGGCGCAGGCGATCCAGATTCCGCCCGAGAGCGAGATGATCCACGTGATCCCGCGACAGTACATTGTCGACGGTCAAGACGGGATCACCGATCCGGTCGGAATGACGGGCACGCGTCTCGAGGTCGACGTTCACATCGTGACCGGCGCGATCACGGCGGTCCACAACCTCGTCCGCTGCGTCGAGACGCTGGGGATCGGGATCAACCAGATCGTCCTCGAGCCGATCGCATCGTCGCTTGCCGTCCTCTCGTCGGCGGAGAAAGAGCTGGGCGTCATCCTGATGGACATCGGCGGTGGGACGACAGACATCAGCGTCTTCCGCGGTGGCGACATCTGGTTCTCCAAGGTTATCCCGATCGCGGGGGAGCACATCACCAACGACATCACCGTCGGCCTGCAGACGCCGATCGAGGAAGCCGAACTCGTCAAGAAGATGCACGGGACCGCACTGGTCGACAGCGTCGGAGAGGACGACAAGATCGAAGTGGCGACGATCGGCGGCGACGAGAAGAAGCTCGTGTCGAAGAAGCGGTTGGCCAAGATCATCGAGCCTCGCATCGAGGAGCTCCTCGATCTGGCGATGCAGGAGGTCGAGGACGCGGGCTATCGCGACCTCGTCCCGGCCGGGCTGGTGCTCACCGGGGGATCGTCGCTTCTGGACGGACTGCCGGAGTTCGCCACGCAGCGCTACGACATCGCGGTGCGTCGGGGAAAGATTCCACAGGGGATCCATGGGTTGCGCGACATCGTCGAATCGCCGATTTACGCGACGTCGATCGGGCTGCTGCGCTACGCCGTCGAGACGAAGGACTTCAAGAAGCCCGAATTCGCCGAGCGACGAAGGGAATCGATCATCGGCAAGCTGTTCTCCTGGTTCAACCGATTCTTCCGGGGGTAGACGATGACGATGCCTGAACAGATGAACCACCCTTCCTCGCCGGCCCGCCTGATGGTCGTCGGCGTCGGCGGCGGCGGCGGCAACGCCGTCGACCGAATGTTCGACACGCGGGTCAACGGTGTCGAACTCGTCGCGGTGAACACCGACGCACAGGTCCTCGAGGTCGTACGCTCCCACCGAACGCTGCAGCTCGGGCGGAAGCTGACCGGTGGACTCGGTGCGGGCGGGAACCCCGAAATCGGGCGGCTTGCCGCAGAGGAGAGTCACGAGGAGATCGTCGACCTGCTTAGCGGGATGGACATGGTCTTCATCACCGCCGGGATGGGCGGCGGGACGGGGACCGGGGCCGCGCCGGTGATCGCCGCCTTGGCGAAGGAGGCTGGGGTCCTGACGACCGGGATTGTCACGCGACCGTTCTCGTTCGAAGGGCTGGCCAGGGCCGAGAAGGCCGAGGCCGGTATCGCGCGTCTGTCGCAGGCCGTCGATGCGATGATCTGTATCTCCAACGACAAGCTCCTCAAGGTCGCGCCGACCGAAACGCCGATCACCAAGGCGTTCGAGATCGCCGACGAGGTCCTACGCCAAGGCGTGGAAGGGATCTCCGATCTGATCACCATCCCCGGGATGATCAACCTCGACTTCGCCGACATCGAGAGCGTCATGCGCAACGCAGGGACCGCGATGATGGGGATCGGCGAGGGCGAAGGCGAAGGGAAGACGAAGGAGGCGGCGCGAAACGCGATCTCGTCTCCATTGCTTGACGGGTCGATCCAGGGTGCGCGGAAGGTGATCATGAACATCACCGGCGGGTCCGACCTGACGCTCGAGGAAGTCACCTCCGCGGCGAACCTGATCCGCGAGGCCGTCTCCGATCGCGCGGACATCATCTTCGGGACGGCGATTCGCGACGGGCTGGAGAAGGTCCGAATAACAGTCATCGCGACAGGGTTCTCGGTCGAGTACGGCCGCGACGACGACGAAGGCCCGTCGCTGTCGAACGAGACGATGCTCGCGAAGTTGGAGAAGGAGAGCCGCGCCGGGGCCAACGATTTCGACATCCCGGCGTTTCTGCGCCGGGGCCGGCGGAGCCGCGAGGAGCGACCCCGGCCACCGTGGGGCGAGCCGCAGAACGACGGTCGCGAGTAGCGGGCGAATCCCACTGGGCTCGAGAGCCTGCTCGGTGGAGACGCCCGCCCACATGAAACCTCTGGACTCTTCACGGCGGTTGGATTCACGAAACTGTCTTCTCGGCGCGGACCGCTCGGTTTGGATCTGTGTTTCTCGCGCGGAGGCGCAGAGGGTCGGGGGAGAAGCGCCCATCAGCGAGTGACCGGCGTTGCAGTCTTCCCGCGTAGTCTACGGGATCCTCGGGATTCAGAACCGTTCAGCTACCCATCGCTTCGTTGCGCTTCCCTGCGACCTTTGCGTCTTGAGTGAGTGAAGCGAACGGCCGAGAAGCATCAGCGTTTCAACCCATGCAATGTCTCTTTCCGTCAACCTTCGCATTTCTCTACGTCCCGGCGTTTCCGCGCGGGGCTGCCTTCTGCTCGCTGCTGAATCGCCGATTCGAGACAGCAGCGGACTGGGGGATTGGCGAGGGGGGGGTATCTGGCGCAAGGAGTGCCCGGTAGTGCCAGAGGTGGGAGTCGAACCCACACGTCCCAAAGGGACACGGGATTTTGAGTCCCGCGCGTCTGCCAATTCCGCCACTCTGGCTGAGTGACAGGATGGTAGCGAGAAGCCCGTTCCTCGTCAACGAGGCGAGAACCGTGTGCCACGGTTGACCATCCGCCGATTGCCATGGCAAGTTGGGGACGTGAATGCTGACCACATAGAGGAAGTGACGATAGTCCGTAACGAAGCCCCGTGAAGGATGTTCTTGACGAGGAGGAGATGCGCTATACTACTAATAACGTCGTTGCACGTCATTTGGCAGTTTTTCTTCGTGTCAAGTGCGGTTTCTTCACTACCCAATGTGCATGACATCCGTGCACTCCGAGCTGGGTATTCACTGGGACGCCAGCGACACGAAGTGACCCGGGTAAGGCATGTTGCCAAGGCTGGGAGAGGGTGCGTTTGGCCGGTGTGGGTTGATCGCGTCGAATGCGACCTTGGCCGTTGATGGACCCAAGGAGGCAGGCGATGAAGGGCAGGTTGAGCGTACCTTCGAATGCCAGGGAACACAGGCTGATCAGCATTCTCTGTGCAGGATGGATTCTCGGACTGGTCTCGGTCGGCGCGGCGGCGGCCCACTACATCGACACGTTCGACGTGAAACCCTGGGTACCCTCAGGTGCTGTCGGGAGTTTCACCACGGCAGGGCTGTCCTACTCCGGTGACTACGATGGGCTCTTCGCGTGGGAGGGTACCGGGGGGATCGATTGCGACGCCGTCGACGCCGATCCCAGTGGCGTCGCCTCATTCACCATCACCTCGCGCGACGGGAAGGCGTTCGTCTTCAACAGCATCTTGTGGGATAACGATGCCGGCGCAGTGACGGTGATCGGCAGCGGGTCGGAGCCATTCACGATCAACATCGCGGCCTACTCGGGCGCGGCCACGCACAGCCCGCCCGGCGGGCCGAAGCTGGTGTCCCAGCTCGAATTCTCCTCGTCCAACTTCTGGGCGTTGATGGACGACGTCTCGGTAGAGCTCGTCCCCCCGTGGATGGACGTCCAGGGGAACGGGACGACGATCGTCAACGGGGATTTGACGCCTTCTTCGGGCGACGACACCGACCTGGGAACGACCCCGATCGGTACCCCCGTCAGCAGCACGTTCACCCTCCGCAGCATCGGCGAGGCCGGTCTCGATCTGACCGGCAGCCCCTACGTAACGTGCTCGTCGAATCCGTCGGGCGACTTCAGCGTCTTCGCCCAACCGACGACCGACCCGATTCCTTCAGGCGGGTCGGACACGTTCACCGTCCAATGCAATCCCACCGCTTCGGGCCTGCGCACTGCTACGATCTCCATCGCCAACGACTCGGCAGCGAGTCCGTACGAGTTCTGGGTGCAGTGCACCGGAGCAGCCGACTCCACCCCACCGACGGTGACGTCGATCGTTCGGCAAACCCCGTCGGATGAATACACGAACGCGGACACGGTGACGTTTCGCGTCACGTTCGACGAGGATGTGCAGAACGTGAGCGCGGGCGACTCCGACTTCGCCCTCTCGGGCGCCGCAGCGGGGACGGTCAATTCGGCCTTGACGATCACGGCGGACACCGTGTACGACGTCGAGATCACGGGCGTGGCGGGAGACGGCGAACTCAACCTCGACATCAAGAGCGGCAACGACATCCAAGACGCGGCCGGGAATCCGCTCGGCGACACGCCGACGATCGGAACCGAGCAGACGTATACGATCGACAACACACCGCCGACGGTCCCGGACGACTTGAGTCCCGCCGATAACAGTTATGTCACCGTCACATCACCGACGCTGACGTGGGGTGCCTCGAGTGATCCCGGCGGGAGTGGCCTTCGTGAGACGAACACGTATCGGGTCATCGTCACGGAGGTGCCGCCGGGCACGACAGGCAGGGACTACTACACGCCCACGGCGAACCCGGAATACACACCGACTCTGGCCGACGGCGTGTTCAAGTGGAAGGTCTACTCGCGCGACAAGGCGGGGAACCACAGCGAGTATTCGGACGAGCACACGCTGACGATTGACGGGACGCAGCCCCACCTCACCTCGTTTGCCCGGGAGGTGCCGCCGGATCAGCACACCAGCGCCGATAGCCTGGTCTTCCGCGCGACGTTCGACGAAGACGTGCTGAACGTCGACGCGGGCGACTTCGCCGTCAACAGCGCGAGCACAGCAGCAGTGACCGGCGCCGATCCGGTCAATGCGAGCCTCTATGACGTGACCGTCTCCGGCGGGAATCTGGCGAGCTTCAACGGTGTGGTAAACTTGAATCTCGCCGGCGGCCAAGACATCACAGATCTGGCCGGCAACGCGCTTCCTGTGGGCGAGCCGGGAACGGACGAGACGTACACGGTCGACAACGATCCGCCCGGCATCACATCGTTTGCCCTCAGCAGCCCACCCAGCAGCCCCACCAATGCGGATCAGCTCGTCTTCCGGGCGACATTTGACGAAGACGTTCAGAACGTCGACGTGGCCGACTTCGAGGCAAACAGCTCCAGCACTGCGAGTGTGACGGCGGTCAATCCAGAGGGGGCCGGGCCGACGTACGACACCTACGACGTGACGATCTCCGGCGGCGATTTGGCTGGTTTCAATGACACGGTTAACCTCGATTTGGCCGCGGGTCAAGACATCACGGATCTGGTCGGCAACCCGCTGCCTGGAGGAGAGCCGGCAACGGACGAGACGGTCACGCTCGACAACGACCCGCCGACGATCTCGATCGGCGCGCCGTCGGCGACCGACACGAACACCGGACCGGTGACGTACACGGTAACCTACGGCGGTGCCGATTCGGTGACGCTGGCCGATGGCGATGTCACGCTGAACAAGACGGGCACCGCCAACGGGACGGTCGCGGTGAGCGGCTCGGGGACGACTAGTACGGTGACCCTCTCCGCGATCACGGGCGACGGGATGCTAGGGATCTCCATCGCCGCCGCGACGGCGATCGACGATGTGGGCAACGCCGCACCGGCCGCCGGACCGAGCACGACGTTTAACGTGGACAACACCCCGCCGACGATATCGATCGGCGCACCATCCTCGACAGATACGAACGCGGGTCCGGTGACGTACACGGTGACCTACGGTGGTGCCGATGCGGCGACGCTGGGCGCGGGAGATGTAACGCTGAACAAGACGGGAACGGCCGACGGGACGGTCGCGGTGAGCGGCTCGGAGACGGCCACTCGTACGGTGACCATCTCCACGATCACAGGGGACGGGTCGCTGGGGATCTCGATTGCGGCGGGAACGGCGATCGACGATGTGGGCAACACCGCACCGGCCGTCGGACCGAGCACGACGTTTAACGTCGACAACACGCCACCGACGGTGACCGGGGTGACGGAGAACCTGGGCGTGATCGCTGACGCCAACGCGGGAGACCAGACGTTCACCGTGACGATCGACTTCAACGAGACGATGAACCAGGGCGTGGCGCCGACGGCGTCCTTCCTCACCGCCCTGGAGGATCCGTCTGCGACAATCACGCTCAATCTGGCATCCGGTTGGACGAGCAGCACGACCTACGTCGCACGCTTCGATGTCGCTGACGTGGGTGGGGGCGAGGAGATCGATGACATCGACGTGCGGGTGACCGGCGCACGCGACGTCGTGGGGAATACTCAGGCTCAGTATGACGAGTCAGACGTCTTCTCGATCGACACACTGAACCCGACGATCACGTCGATCACGTCGACGACGCCGGCCGGCTACTACAACGTGGGGGCGAACATCAACGTCACGGTCTCCTTCTCGGAAGACGTGGTGTGCAGCGGGGACTTCCTCCAAGTGCCGCTGGACACCGGCGACGTCATCCAGCGGGGCGCGTTCGCGCTGACCAGTACGACCGCCGGCACGTATGCGGTGGGGGTCGGTGACAACAGCTGCGATCTCGATTCCGGGACCCCGTCCATCGTCGGTGTGGCAACGTTGAAGGACGCCGTAGGCAACGATGCGAATCTGGCGCCGGCTCCGCCGGAGTCGATCGCCGACGGATCGGACATCGTCGTCGACACGACTGACCCTGCGATCGGCGCAATCGGGGTCGCCGGCGACGATAACGAATTGGACGGGAATTGCGGGAAGACGGTGAGCTACTCGGTGACGATCACCGACAATTGCTGCATCGATCTCGATGCGAGCCCGATCACCGTCACGCCGTCGGCGACGGATGCAGCGGTCTCTGGATTGACGACGACGATGACGCCGGCCGCGGGGAAGGTGACCTCGGTCCTGGTGACCGGGACGTTCGTCGTGTCGGCAAGCGATGCGTGCTCAACGGTGCCGTCGGTGCAGATCGATGCCGAGGATTGCGCCGGGAACACGAGCAGCCGAACCGATTCGGGCCCGACGATCGCGGATGCGATGGACCCAACGTTCTCGGACTTCACGGTGACGCCGGACGACGATCTTGTGGACGGGGACTGTTTGGAGGCCGTGAACTTCTCGGTCGACGTGCACGACAACTGCCGCATCGATCTGGACGATCCAACGGCGATCATCGTGTCCGAATCGGCGGCGAATGCATCGACGTCCGGATTGACGTGGAACGCGGATAAGGCGGGCCTGCAGTCTGACTTCACCATCATCGGGTCGTTCACGGTCGAGGATCTCACTGGTTGTCCGGTGATTCCAACGATTGAGGTGCAGGTCACGGATCTGTGCGGGAACGTCGGGAGTGCATCTAAGGACGGGGCAGAGATTCATGACGACACGGTCCCGGTGGTCAACGATCTGATGTTCCACTCCGACGCGACGTACACGGTGCGTGAGACGCACTTCACCGTCGACGACGGCTGCGAGGCTACGCTCTACTTCTCGGCAAACGTCGCAGACAACTGCTGCGTGCGGCCGGATCGGATATCGGTTGGATTCGATGTGGCGACGGGCAACGGGGAGATGATCAATGCGGGAGCCAGCGTCGTTCAGAACGGGGTGAACCGGGTTGACGTGACGGGCTTCTTCATCGTGGGGAGTCTGACGAGCTGCCCAGCGCGGGCCGAGGTGCAGATCGATGCCGTCGATTCTTGCGGCAATCCTGCGGTCTCCCAGACGACGACGGCGGGCGAGGGGATTGTCACCGACGAGATCGCGCCGGTGATCGGCGGACTGACGGTATCGGACGAGACCGTGGACGAAAACTGCGAGGCGACGGTGACGTTCTCGGCGACGGTGACGGACAACTGCTGTGTGACGCCGGGCGGGGTGACGGTGACCGTGACGCTGCCGACGGGGAACGCGACGCTGGGGACCCCGACGATCGACAAGACGCAGAACGGACAGGGCCAGGTTGACGTCACCGGGAGCGTGCTGGTGTCGGACCTGACCGGGTGTCCGGCGACGGTGCAGGTGGCGGTCGACGCGAACGACTGCTGCAGTAACAGCGCGACCCAGGCACAGGAGACGGGGGACGTGACCGATACGACGGTGCCGGTGATCAGCGGGTTGACGGTGTCCGACGAGGCGGTGGACGGGAGCTGCGAAGCGACGGTGACGTTCTCGGCGACGGTGACGGACAACTGCTGTGTGACGCCGGGCG
>CBFCYU010000061.1:0-9536 GCA_965602415.1 uncultured bacterium
GACGGCCAGCGTCTCGCCCACGTTGAATCCCGGCAAGACGGTGACCTCGGTCAGGCTCCCGATGTTGAATCCGCCCACGTTCCAGTCGAGATCAAGCCAGATATCTGTCGAGAACCCTGGCAGGAACGCCGCTTCCGCTCCGACTGTTCCGGAGAGACCGCCCGTTTCGGCCGCCAAGCCGCCGAACCCGCCCGCCACCACCGCGAGGGACAACAGCAAAACCACCTTGACTTGAACCATGACATCCCCCTCACCCCTGAAGATGACCGCTATCCTAGAGCGAGTCTTGCCTGTCTGTCAACCGTTCTCCGGCGCGGGCCGGTCTCCGGATCGTTGTTCCTTCCGGACCGACTGGTAGTAAGCATCCGCCGCCTCGATGAAGTCGGCGAGGGCGCGGCCGGCGAGCGTGTCAACGACCAGGTCGGCCGCCGGAAACGCGAGATGTCGCGTAACCTGGTTCGGGATGGCGACGCAGAAAAGCCCAGCCGCCTTGGCGGCCGCGGCGCCGTGGGCGGAGTCCTCGAATGCGATCGCCCGATCGGAAGGGACACCCAACGATTCGAGGGCCGTCTTGTACAGGTCCGGCGCGGGCTTCGTCGTCGCGACATCCTCGGCACACGCGATCACCTCGAAGCGCTCGAGCAGGCCGATCCCCGCCAGGTGGCCAACGACCCATTCGCGCTCCGAACTCGACGCGATCGCCAGCCGGAGACCCCGCGTCGCCGCGTCCTCAATCAGCTCACGGACGCCGGGCATCACCTGTTCGTGTTCCAGCAACTCGAGCTCACGCGCCATCCTCCGATCCCGGATGGCGGCCCGCTCGACCCGGCGCCCGAGGTGCCTCTCGAGCAGCACGTATGCCTCCGCCGGATCGGCCGACGACCCGATCATCCCGGCCCACGTCGTCGGCGAAACGGTCAGGCCGTGCTCGTCGTAGATTTCCTCCCACGAACGGCAAAACGGGGTCTCGGTATCGAGAATCAACCCATCGAAATCGAGAATCACGGCCTCGATCATCGCGGACGTCACCTCCTACCGGACACCGGCTTTCGTTTCGTCGCCTGAACGACGAACAGCTAGCATACCACTCGGCAGTGAAGCCACCAATCGGAACAAGCGAAAGACGTGGTCAGGTCAGTGTTCGGCAAACGTGGGCCACCTCAGCGTACAGGCCCAAGGCCGACCGGACTGACGGACTACGTCACGGAGATGATCTGTCGGACATTGCTCATGCCGCCATCGTCATCGATGACGTACAGGGTCACGGTGTAGGTTCCCGCGGTCGTGTATGTGTGGACATAGACATCGTCCGCGGACGGACCACCGGCCTGATACGACCCATCACCGAAGTCCCACGCGACGTGGACGATCGAGCCGTCGGGGCTCGGGTCGACCGACTCATCGGCGAACGAAGCGGACTCGCCAACGTCGATCGAGTCAGCCCCGAGTGCAAAGGCGGCGATCGGTTCGGTGTTCGCAACGACCAGGGTCCGCGCGACGGGAGCCGATGCGTCCCCGTCCTCGTCGGTCACGACCAGCGTCACGGAGTAGGTTCCGTTGTCGCCGTACGCGTGAATCGGGTTCGGATCGTCGGAGACCGCTCCGTCGCCCAGGTCCCAGGACCATCGGACGATCTCGCCGTCGAGGTCGGTCGAGTCGTCATGGAACCCGTACGTGGCAACGTCAGTCCGCGATGCGCCTGCAACCGTAAACCGGGCGACCGGGGTCCGATTGAGGATGACAAGCTCGACGATCCCCGATTCGCCCGTCGCGCCAAGATCATCGGTGACCCGGACTTGAATCCCGTAGATGCCATTCTCTGCGAAGGCGTGCGCGAACGTCGGGCCCTCCGTTGTCGCATCGTAGGACCCGTCCCCGTCGAGATCCCACTCGTAGAGGACGATGGAGGGGTCGGCGGAGTCGGAGGCGTTCAGCGTGACGACGACCCCCGTTTCGGCCATCTCATGTGACAGTCGGAGCGAGGCCGAGGGGCCCTCCCCGAAGAGAACCGCACTCAGTTCGCCACTCGCCTCGCTGGAGTTTCTCGCCGCGGGCGCGGTCTTAGAGCCAACGGTGCCGCCCCCGTTCAAGTCCGCGGCGACCGCGTCGGAGCTCGCCCCGACCCCTCCGTAGACGGCGCTCCCGCCCATCAGAACGACTAGAACCAGTATGGACACTCGCTTCATGTCGATCACCATCCTTGCGGTACTTATGCAGTATCGCGCGTCCTTGTGGGCGGCGAGGGGCGACCCTGTGACGGGGCTGTGAAGAAGGGCGAGTCGGTGCGGCCGATGGCACGACCGTGTGCCCACCGACCGTGGTCCTGCTAAAGGAAAGGCGGCGCACGAAACTCCGTGCGCCGCGTGATCATCGAACCTCGTGTTCTAATAGATGACTTCGACGTCGAGTGCCTGAGGGCCTTTCTGGCCCTGACCCAGCGTGAACTCCACCTTCTGCCCATCGCTGAGGGTCTTGAACCCCTCGCCACGAATGGAGCTGAAGTGCACGAACACGTCTTCTCCACCTTCGCGCTCGATGAAGCCGAAGCCCTTGCTGTCGTTGAACCACTTCACGGTACCGGACTCACGGTCGGACATTCCTACCAATCCTCCTCCATGTTGGGAGCTTTAGCGAAGCAGAGCGTTCTCACTGGACCACAGTAACCTGAACTCCAAGAAACCGACTGCAAAACTACCAACAACATGCGAAGTGTAACCGCGCGGCATGGGCCGATGCAAGGACCCCGGGCAAGGTGTCCGAGCGGCTTGAGAAGGGGGAACGACCCAACGTTGATCGATCGAGCACGGCTCACCACTCGATGTCGACCTCGTACACATTGGATTCGCACTGCACGCGCAGATCCGTCCAGCAGTGATCGGGGGACAGGTCGAGATCGGCATCGAGTGCCACCCTTGAGACTCGGACGATACCCCTATCGCCAACTCCCTGAGGCAAGCCTTGATTGGATCCAGCGTGAGTTCCGACCCGAACTCGATTCCGCGGAGTTCGAGCGAAGCCTCAACCTCGACCTTCCACCACTCCTGGAGGTCGAATTCGATCACTCCCTCGACCTCCCATCCCATGCACGCGTAGGCGACCATTAGTTCTCCTTCCATCTCCCACGCGCTTTCCTCGAAGCCAGGAATGAGCTGGGATTTCCAAGTGCTGGCGAGCTCCACGGCCCCAGCTCCGGCGGCGCGGAAGAGCAGACTGACAAGAAGAAGGATGACCAGCCTCGCGCGCGTCAGCGTCTCAGAAAGCAACGGCCTCAGGTATCGGAGGGAACCCATGACATATCTGGGATGTTCCTATCCTCGCAGCTGCAGCGAGGAAGCCTCCAAGGACACGAGCAAGAGCGGCTCTGCCGGACTAGGTGCTGCGCGCGACCGATCTGCCACGCCGGAACTGAGCCAGACTGGCACCGAGAATGACGATGGCCATCGCCACCACTTGAGACGAAGCAAGTCGATCCCCGAACGCGCCCCAGGCGATCAGAGCCGTCGCCGCCGGGGTAAGATTCAGAAGGATGTTCGCCTCACTGGCGTGCAAGCGATGGAGTGCGTGGTTGAACAGCAGGTAAGCGGCCAGTGTGTTGACCAGAGCGAGCCCGACGATGATCCCCCACGTCGACAGCGGCATGTGGGGCACGCCCTCGGTCACCGCTGCGATGACGAGCAGAAGCCCGCCGCCCAGTGCGAGGGGAATCGCGGTCAACGTTGTGTTGCTCACGACACGTGCTCGGGCGAGATCCCGCCCGAGGACCGGCATCACCGCAAAGCTGACTGTGGCGAGTGCCAGGAGGCCGATCGCGCCACCCGGGATCGGCTCAAGCCCGGACGAGAAGAACAAGAGACTTCCGACGATCGCGACGAGAATGCCGAGCAGATGAATCCGGTTCGGGCGTTCCTTCAGGTACGCGATCGAGAGGAGGAGGACGGGAATCGGAACGAGTGAGACTGCCAGCGAAGCGCCCGTTGAGGAGACCGCTCTCAACGCCAAGAACAGGGCTCCGTTTCCGACCGCGTACTGAGAAACCCCGATGGCGGCCAGACGGATCCAGGTTCTCGGAGAGAGCCGCTCGGAAACCTTCCCACGCCGAAGGACCCACGGGAGGAGGATCGCAGCGGCCATCGAATAGCGAAGCGCGGCGACGGTGAGCGGTCCCGCATGCTCCAACGTCGCCTTCACTCCGACGAACGAGGATCCCCAGATCCCGGCGACAAAGAGCGCCTCCCCGATCGGGAGCGCCCTCGCACGCGCGGCTTTCCACACTCCTCCCGTCTGATCCGTCATGGGCCGAATCATACCCGGCCGTCGCGCGCATCGGCGATCTGCCCTACAGACACTTGTCTTGAAGGAGCAGGTGCGGCGGTGTGGCACCCGCTCGGAGAACACGAGGAGGCCGGCTGATCGTCGACCTCATCGCCGATTCCGGTCAAGGGTACCTCTCGGTCGACGGCCCCCTCGCCTGAGAGGCAGGCAGCGGCCGGCTCATTCGTTCCGGATCAGCCACTCCCTGTGCAGGAAGTCGCACGTGCAGCCCTCGACGGCCGCTTCGTACGAGACATTCCCTCGGCCTGCGAGCACCGCACGGAAGTACCTGACTCGGTTGGCGATCGCCTCGTCAATCGATCGATCGTCGCTGAGAACGACACCGTGGCTGAGGAGGAGGGTGCGGGAGCCGAATTCCATCAGAGCCTTCAGCGATTCGATGTGATCCTGAACCAAGTCGTACGCCGCCCACGGAAGGATATCCTGTGCGGTGTTCGAGGTCATGATGTTGTCGGCGACATGGAGGAAGCGGTCGCCGATCAGGGTGTACATGGAGCACGGGGAGTGCCCCGGCGCGAGGCGAAACGCCAAGCCCAGCCGCCCAAATGTGAACCGGGTCTCGTCGGAGACCTTATTGGTCGGTGTGAATGCCCACCGTTCTTGGCCGTCGGTGTAGTGACGGAGGGTCTCCTCGAACCGCACGCTCCCGTAGACCGTCCCTCGCGGAAGCGCCTTCAAACCCATCACGTGGTCGGGATGGAAGTGCGAGACGATCACGCCTGCGAGGTCGATCCCGCGTTCCGTCAGGTCCGCGTGCACGGCGGCGGCGTGTTTCTCGTATGCCGTGTCGATCAGGAGAGCCCGCTTCTTGTCTTCATCGAGGAGGACGGTGATGTTGAATCCGTAGTGCTTCCCCGGTTCGGGAGGGAACCGGTATTGGATGATCCGCTCGGCAATCTGCAGCTTCTCCACGTCGTATCACCTTGGCTGGCAATCATTCTATCACCGTCGCCGCCCGTGATCAGTAGACGTCGAGGTCCTTCCCGGAGACAACGTCCCCGGCGTAACATGCCCGAATCTCTTGAAGGAGCTGGCCCTCCGTCACGCCATGGAGGAGTTGGTGGTACAGAACCAGAAGCTTTGGCCGCACGATCGAGGCGACTTCCGCCAACTCGATCGTCGTCGTGTGAACCGCTGAGTGATACGCCCGCCACGCCGGTTCGCGTCGTGCGAGTCCGTCGGCCGACTGCACCTCGTGAACGAGTACGTCGCAACCCGCGTAGGTCTCCGCCCATCCCTCGAACGGCGCCGTGTCCCCGGAGACAACGATCACCCGTTCCGGAGTTGTGAACCGATACCCGTACGCCGGCCAGGATCCGTGGTTCACCGCGAACGCCTTGACGGTGACACGGTCGTCGTCGTAGATGACGCCCGGCTCGATCTCGAACGGGTCGACGCGATGACCCGTCCGATTCGCCGGCTCGAGCCCGCCGAGCCGCTCGCGGACGTCCTCCCGGTACGCGGACAGAACGTGATCCGTCATGTGCCTCAGCCCAGCCGGACCGTGAACCCGGAGAGGGTTTCTCCGCCCCAAGACCCACGGACTGAAGATCAAGTCGGGGTAGCCGGTGGTGTGATCCGAGTGGAGGTGAGTGAGGAACGCAACACAGAGCCGCGTAACATCGAGTCCTTCGATTCCCGCCGCGCAGGCCGCAGCGGCCCGCCGGACGACACCCGGACCGGAGTCGACGAGGTACGGCGTCCCGTCGACCACGATGGCAACCGATGGACCGGACCGCGCCGGATCGGCGTTCGGCGTCCCTGTCCCCAGCAGGACGATCTGCGACCTCGCACTCGAATAGCCTGGCATAAGGGAGTTCCGTTCGCCGGCTAGTCTATCCGAGTCGAGGTATGCGGGCATCCACCTTCCGCTCCGCCCGACACCTGGCCGCTGCAGACCCGTGCCGAATCACGCCGACCGTTGAGACGTCTTCGTCTGCGTGATCTCGACTAGCCCGAATAGCCTCAGCGACAAGACGGAGACTTCATCCCTCTGCGCAGAGTGCCCGTCGCGGACACCGCGACACCTGACGCTCCGAACTCGCCCTTCAGGCCCTCTCGGAACGGTCAGTATCCCCGGTCCTCCCCACGATGGGTCCTGCAACGCAACGCTTCCCAGTCTCACGGTCAACATGTCTTACCTCCTCAGGCGGGTCGTCTTCACTATTGGAGAATATGGTTCACCCCAGTATATGTATAAGGTGGCCAATGTCAACCTTATGTCCAGACGTCTATGCTTCTGCCTGCAAAAGAAACGCTTGACACCTCGCTTTTCGAGAGTAGAATGATAAGGAGTACCGCGAGCCCTAGGAGGAGAAATTATGGCAATCACAGCTCGACTCAAGTTGATTCTCAAGGCGGACGACGTCACCGTAGCCGAATCCGAAGATCCGGAGATCTGGAAGGCGGCGTTCGAAGCGATTCAGACCGGACTCGGCGGAGGTGCGTTGAGAAAGGCCGACGAGGAGCTGTCGGAGTGGGTCCCGGAAGAGGAGCGCGTGGCGATTCGGTCGTTGGCGGCAGAACTGGGAATCGAGGTCAAGGACGTCCTCGCCTCCTGCCACCCAAGAACGATGCCTCCCTACCTGTTCCTCAACCGGCATCATTGGGAGTCTTTCAAACGCCAAACGCCCGAGCGGGGACGCAATTCGGTGAGCAACGCCGTCCTCGCGATGACGCTGCTGCTTCTCTGGGCGGAGAAGATCAACCTCGACCGCGTCTCCTTGCGAGACGGGATGGCCGTTCTCCGTGCGATCTCGGCCGGCGACGAGCACGCCAGTCGTGCGGTCGAGAACTGCACCTGGCTGCAGCGATCGGGGGGACGTGTCGTGATCAACCCGGATGAGATCTCGAAAGCGATCGCCGTGGCACGCGCCTTCTCCCTCCAACAGACACCGGACTGGCCCGAGGATAGGTCCTCTTCGGCGCCCTCCGCGACGACCGCCTAGGTGCGACAGGAGTCCGGAGATCGTAGCTGCCCGGTTGGAGCGAGCGACGACCGCCGCTCATCCACACGTGTCACACCCGGCGACAATCACCGTCCGCACGAACTGATTCCCGGCGCCGTCGTCGTCAATGACCGTCAGGGGCACTCGATACTCGAGACGTTGCGGGAAGACGTGTTCGATCCACACTCAGCGCGCACCCGTCCCGGCGCCGAAGTCCCAGACGTACTCTACGATGCTCCCGTCGGGATCGCGGGAGTCCGATGCATCGAACGTGACTGGATGATCGCGATGCGCACCATAGGGGGTGTAGTGGAACTCCGCGTGAGGAATGCGGTTCAGGACGTGAACGATCAACTCATCGAGCACCCTATGTCCGTCGCCGTCGATCACCGCCAGCGTCACGCGATACGTACCCTTCTTCCCGTACGTATGCACTGCGATGGGTCCGGTCGCCGTTGCTCCGCCTTGGAAATCCCACTGGTAGGATGTGATCGTTGAGGACGGGCTTGAGGAGCTCGTCCCATCGAACACCACCTGCGGCGGTGCGTAGCCTTCTCCCGGACCGGCCGTCGCCACGGCAAGCGGCTGCGGCCACAGCGAGCACCCTGCAAGGAGAAACATCCCTGTGAGGACCAAGAGACAGATCTTCAGATTCCGCACATTCACCTCCCCGATGGGACCCGCAAGCCAAGCGCATCTCGTCCCATGCAGTGGGAAGTTGAGGGTAAAACGCACGCGTGGAAGGACGGTGAGTACCGTGTGTCCCTCTCTCGTGGCCAGATCCTGAGCGCTACCTCATGCGCTGTCCCCGCTTCGGAGTTCGCCCGACTACGGCGACGCATCCAGCTCGAACGCGGCGAAGAACTCGAAAACACGAAGCCGCACGGGGTCGATCCAGCCGTGCCCCCCCTCCGACCACGTCAGCCGGCAGTCCACTCCGGCCGCGAGAAGCTCCTCGACGAATGACGCCGCCCGCTCGGGTGGAATCGCTCCAAAACAGGACACGAATCGATCAAGATCGTCCATTTCGATCCCCTGCTCCTCGGGGGTCATCTCGTTGTACCACAGGTCCTCGTGTGACGACGCGATGACGTAATACGGGATGTCTAGATAGGTCTCCCAGTCGAACACACCGTGGCCGAGCGACTCGAAGCCCGCGAGTCCGAGGGGCCATGGAAGCGGTCCGTCCTCCAAGCTCTCGATGGGTATTGTGAACACGTTCCCGCAGACCGGCGCGACGGCTCGCACGTCGGTGGGATGGAGAAGCGCAAAGCGGTGCGCCCATTCGGCCCCGTCGTAGACGCCGGTCAAGAAGAGGCGCGAGTCAAACCGGATGCCGGCGCCGGTGAGGCGACACTTGAGATCAGCGATCGACTCGACTGCCTTGAGATCGGGATCGTGATAGATCTCGTGAAACTCATCGAGGGCCCCGAGTGAACTCAGCGCACCCGGGTATCCGAGCGGGACCCCGGGACGGGCTGCATAGAACGACGAATCAGGCCTGGGAACGGCGACCGAGAAGAGGACGAGTCCGTGGGTTTCGGGCAGGCTAGTCGGCGGCTTCGCCCACCCCGGGCGGCATGCGAGGAATTGGGGAAGATCGAACTTCGCCCAGAAGACGCTGTCGCTCGGGTTGGTTCCTCCCGGCGTGGCGTGCCAGACGAGCCCCACCACGCGGCCATCGAGCAACCGACTCGGGCACGTAGTACCAGTAGGCGTACGGCACGGTTGCCGATGCCTCGACCAGCGTCAGCCGCCCAACAACCAGATCGTCCGCAGCGGAGCCACAGAGCGGCAGGCCCAATACAAGCAAGAGCGCGACAGCCATGCCACAATGCGCGCGCGTGATTCTTCCGTTCTTCGCCCGTTTGCTCGCTCTCACAGCACGCTCAGTCTACCATCATTCCTTGAAGATTAAGCGGCGGTAGAGGCGCAACTCCTCGATCGATTCGCGGATGTCGTCCTCCGCGCGATGCCGGACAATCTTGTCCAGGACGGCGACCGCGCCGGGAAACCAACGGACGGCCAGTTCGTTGATCGCACTGACATCGATGTTCCGGTGGCTGAGATGGGCATTCAGCTCCGGCATGTAGTGCATCATGAATCGGCGATCGAGCAGGACCGAGTTGCCGCATAGCGGGGCCACGCCACGATGGGTGTGCTTGCGGATGAACGTGAGCGTCTGCTGCTCCGCGTCGTGGAGAGAGATGTCGGAGGCATGGGACGCCTCGAGGAGTCCGGAGAACCCGTGCTGCT
>CBFCYU010000062.1:0-9512 GCA_965602415.1 uncultured bacterium
GATCGGCGGGATCGCCGATCGTCGCCGGTTGAAGTGCCTTCATCTGCACGCCGCGGACGCGTTGGCCGGTGGGAATCCGATCGGTCGAATCGTGTGCGAAGTTCTCCCGAGGGCCGAGTGCCCTTCGGAACAAGGGATCTGCTCCACCCTGGGTTAGGGTGGAGCAGATCGAACACGTCGGATCGACCGACAGGCTCCTCAGGACGATCGACTACGGATCAGCGTGCACCGTCGGGGGCTGGTTGATGTTCTCCACGTGAACGAGGATCGAATCGGTCGCGGACAGTCCGCACGGATCCGTTACGGTCAGCGTGATGATCACGTCGATGCCGTCGCAGTTCTCCGTCGCCGGCGCGGTGTACAGCGTCGCCGTGGCGCCCAGATCTGCAAGGATCCCGCCGGTTGCGCTCCACGAATAGGTGAGCACGTCACCGTTCGGATCGCTGACGCGTGGCGAGAGGAGCACGCTGTCGCACTCGATGATGCAGAGGTCCGGCCCGAGGTCGACCGTCGGCCCCGCGTTGATGTCGCTCACGTGAATCGTCACCGAATCGCTCGACGAGAGCCCACAAGGATCGGTGACCGTGAGCGTGACGACCAGCGACTGACCGTCGCAGCAGGCCGTCATCGGGACGTTGAACGTCGGGCACGCCGCGTAGGGATTGTCGAGCGTTCCGCCCGTCGCGGTCCAGCAGTACCGAAGCGCGTCACCCTGCGGGTCGGACGCGGTGGGAGTCAATTGGATGACCATCCCCTCGTCGATCGCGAAGTCCGGTCCGAGTTCCACAACCGGGGCGGTGTTGACGTCCCGCACGTGGATCAGGACCGTGTCACAGACGGTCGCTCCGCATGGATCGGTGACGGAGAGGGTCGCGATGATGTCGACGCCGTCGCACGCATCGATCATCGGCGCGATGAAGACGCCCTGAACGACGTACGGGTCCTCGAACGAGCCGAGGCTCCCGTTCACGCTCCATTGGACCATCAACCCTTCGCGGTCAAGGTCCGACGCACTCGCCGCGAGGACGATCGACGTCCCCTCGTCGATGCAGATCGGCTCTCCCGCGTCCGCGATCGGAGCGTGGTTCACGTTCAGGATGTGAAGGATGAACGAATCGCTCGCCGACGCGCCACAGCTGTCGAATGCAGTCAATGTAACCTGGACGTCAAGGTCCTCGCAGCCGCTGAGCATCGGCGCGGAGTACACTGGATGGAGCGCCGTTGGGTCGTCGAACGTCCCCGCGCTCGCCTGCCAGACTGAATCGACGATGTTGCAGTCTGCATCGCTGACCGTCCCATGCAGCTGGATCGACTCGCCCTCGTTCAGTGCCTTGAGGGTGGACGGAACCGGACAGACCGGTTCGGGTGCCACGGGTACGGGGCATGGCGGCGTGGGAAGCGGACACGGCGGTCCGACCGGTGCCGGTGGGCACTCGACGATCGGCGGGCACGAGTACTCGCAGACCGGGCATCGATTGTAGGCTCCGGCCATGATCGTCCCCTCAAAGAGGGCGTCGGCGCCGTCTGCGCAGTACAGCACATCGTGGCCGCGTCCGCCAAGGAGGGTGTCGACCCCCGCTCCGCCGTCGAGTACGTCGTCACCGAGGTCGCCTTCGAGCGAGTCGTTCCCCGATCCACCGCAGAGATGGTCGTTGTCCGGCCCGCCGAACATGAGGTCGTTTCCGTCACCGCCGTCGAGGAGGTCGTTTCCGTTCCCGCCCTCGAGGAGGTCGTTCCCCGGGCCACCACACAGGACGTCGTTCCCGTCGAGACCGATCAGGAAGTCGTCTCCGCCCAGGCCGAGAATCAGGTCACCTTCGGGGGTTCCGTAGATGATGTCGTTGCCTTCGGTCCCGTAGATCACGTTCGTCACGCCGAGGCAGGCGAACTGAGACGGGATCATGTCGCGCGGTTCGGCGACGGGCAGATCGGGAGACTCGATAGCGGCGTAGAGAGCCTCCAGAAGGCCGGAGGCCTCTTGGATGCTCCAGTAGCTTCCGCCGGTCGCGCCCGCAATGCCGCGAAGCGTCTGACTTGCTTCGTCCTCGACATCCAAACCCAGAACGTGAATCGTGATGGGCGGGTCAAGCGTGGCGATCATAGTCGCCACGATGTCCTGCGCGCCTCCGCAGTTTCCCTCCCCATCACTAAGGAGGACGATGACGCCCCCCTTTCCGGTTGCGGAGATGGCGTTTGCCGCCACCGTCAACGAGTCGGCCAACGGTGTCTTCCCCTGCGGCGTGATCTGCCCGATCGCGGAAATTATCCGATCTCGGATGACGTCGTCGAGTGGACCGATCGGGAAGAGCATCTCGATGTCCTGACAGCTCTCCACTTCGTTGTCCTTGTCGACTCGATGGCCGTAGACCAGCAGTCCGATGTCCTCACCAGTCGGCATCCCGCCCAGCAGCTCCGACAGTGCGTCCTTGGCCGCGTCGACCCTCGTCTTGACGGCGAGGATCTTGTTCATGCTGTTCGACGCATCGAGGATGAAGACGACGTTCTCTGGTATTGCGCTCGCGGCGACGGCAACAGCACAGATCAAGAGCGCCGCGAGCACTAAGCTTCGGGTTCGCATCCTGTACCTCCTTATCGGTCGATCCAACTTCCATCGGGATTCTAGCCGATCAGGGGGGGCGGAATCTGTGATCTGGATTACAGAATCGCGAATTCAGCCGCGCGGATCGGCGGCGAGTGCACCGAGGAGATCGCGCCGCCGCGCAGTGGGGATCAGCACCTGCAGCGAGCCGCTCCGGACCCTACCGCAGCCGATGACTTCGTTCCGGAAGCAGAGTGCGACGTAGCCATCGGTCTGCTGCGACGGCGATGGGATTCGCTGTCCGAGCAGGACGCGCTGGAGGGCGTCTGCCTTGAGGTCGACCCGCGAGGCGGTAATCCGGTCTCCCAGCGCGATCAGGAACGCGCTCGTCGGCTTGAGGCCGTCCTCCTGCCGCCGCAGGGCGCGAAGCCCCGGCGGACGTCTGGGTTCAAGCCCGGCGGGAGGAATGGATCTGCACGCCCAGATCTCTTCCCGGCGCTCGATGAACGTCAGGTCGACCAGCGATTCACGGAAGACGCCGAAACGCTGTTCGAACAGGCGGAGAGCCTCCTCTCTAGGTGCGAGGACGTTCAAGTCGGGCAACGAACCCACCTCCGCTATCAATCTGATGGGGATAAACGCGAGCGCAGGCGCGAATCTCCGAGGGATAGGTCTCGCTCTCCCACGAAGACAGGCCGGGAGAGGCTTCGAAGGGCAGGGAGAGGGGCGACAGGCGCGCGTCCCGCGCTTCGAGAAGGTGTGCGACAACCGATTCGTTCTCCTCCGGCGCGAACGTGCACGTCGAGTAGACGAGGACGCCCCCAGGCCGGAGAAGGTCGTACGCCCGGACGATCAGCCGTTTCTGCAGTCGAGCGAGCCGGGAGATCGTCCCCTTCGATGCCCCGGTGCGGAGTGACAGTACCTTGCGGAGTGTCCCCTCGGCCGAGCAGGGTGCATCGACGAGGACACGATCGAATCGAGCGCGCAGTGGGAAGCTCTCGCCCCGATAGGTGGTGATCGTTGTGTTGAGGATCCCGAATCGATTGACGTTGGCGAGCAGCGCCTGTTGGCGCCGGCCGCTCGGCTCGTTGGCGACGAGCGGGCCGATGCCCTTCATCCGTGTCGCGATCTGCGTCGATTTGCCGCCCGGAGCGGCACAGAGGTCGAGGACCGCGTCTCCCGGCTGAGGATCGAGGGCGATTACCGGGAGGACTTGCACGGCCTCCTGGATGTAGAGCAGACCGAGCCAGTGTTCGATCGTCTTCCCTACGGGGCGATCGACCTCGATCAAGGTCGCCTCCCACGGGAGGTGCGACGCGGAGATCCCCTGCTGCATGAGTCGCTTTCGCAACTTCTCAGCCGTGATCCGGAGAGTGTTCGTTCGGACGACCGTTGGGAGGGGGCGCTGGCAGGTATCGAGGAATCGATCCCAATCCGGGATGATCGCGCGGTAGCGGGGAAGGAGGCCGGTGGTTTCGGACCGCTCTCTATCCGAGGACATGGAGGAACTCGTCGTGGATCCGGCCGTTCGACGCGGCGATTCCTCCGCGCGGATCGCACAATGGCGCACCCTGCAGACCGGTCAGGCGTCCGCCTGCCTCTTGGACGAGGAGTCCACCGCCGGCGACGTCCCAGTCGTGAAGCGACAAGTACCAGATGGCATCGAAGCGGCCCGCGGCGACGTAGGCGAGATCGAGGGCGGCCGAGCCGAGGGTTCTCAAGACGCCGGCACGGGAGAGGAACGGCGGGAGCTGCCCGATCGTCTCGGCTCTACGGCTCGGATGGTACGACAGACCGACGCCGAGTATGGCGCCGTCGAGCGTGTCCCGATCGCTCACGCGGATTCGCTTCTCATTGAGGTACGAGCCGTCGCCTCGAACGGCGGAGAACGTCTCGCCGCGGACCGGATCGTGAACGCAGCCGAGGACGGTCTCCCCGCCGACGATGAGGGCGATCGAGACGGCGAAATGGGGGATTCCGGCGAGGAAGTTGTTCGTCCCGTCGAGCGGATCGATAATCCACCGGCGTCCCGACGTGCCCTCCGACTCGGCCGATTCTTCTGACAGGATACCATCATCGGGGTGGTCAGCCGTGAGGACTCGGACGATCGCATCTTCCGCCAGATGATCGTAGATCGTGACCGGGTTGTTCGGGTGGCCCTTCGCCTGAGCGCTCGCGTCGGAGGACGAGAATCCCCGTACGAGAACGTCTCCCGCCGCCGTCGCGGCCTCCATGACGCTTCGAAGCGCCCGATCGAAGTGGTTGGGTGTCGTCATTCGGGGGGAAGCGGGCGGACTGCGGCACGCGTCCGTTTCATTCGTCACGCTGCCAGTAGACGCGGACCAACTGGGTGTCGTCGGCGTGCTTGATCGTCAATGACCCATTGCACGCGCTTTCGATTGCCTTCCCGATTCGCAGTGCCAAGTGGCTGTCTGTGGTGGCGATCTCCGTCGTGACCTTATCCTCTTCGATCCACATGATCCGCTGAAGCGGGCGGTGAGAGGCGGCGGCGGCGGCCTGGTTCCTGGCAATACTGAAGATCTCGTCGCGGTGGCTGCCGAGGTACTCTCCTGTAAGGAACAGCAACCCGGCGGGGAGCCGGTCGATCTCTCGTCGACAGGCAGGGCAATGGCTGTTGTGGGCGGATTCCACCGATTCCGTAGGGCTCACGTCCTGCCACCGCCCGTTCCGGTAGACGAGGCTGCAGCGAGGACAGATGGTCGGTTCGGGGAACTTCCGGTCCTCGTGGTAGGGATTCGAGCTTCTTCCGCCGATGCGTCCGCGCTTCTCGCCTTCTGCCATTCGCATCCCCCTCGTTCTGTAGTTGTCGCGCGTGGTTCGTCCAACAAAAATGGGACAACGAACGCCACGTTGCCCCGTGTCCGCCGCTCGCTAGTACCTCAGGCTGCTTTGTCGGCCAAGAGTTTCTCGAGGTAGGCGATCGCCTCTGCGACGGTGGAAATCTGCTCAGCTTGCTCATCGGAGATTTCTATCCCGAATTCATCTTCGAACTCCATGATCAGTTCGACCGTGTCAAGAGAGTCTGCGCCCAAGTCCTCGACGAACGAGGACTCGTCGTTGACCTCGGCCGGGTCCACCATCAGTTGGTCGCAAATGATCGCTTTGATCTTGTCCGAGATGTCGCTCATGCTCGATGAACCTCCCTAGTATTGCATTGTTCAGGGATGGACGCCCCCGTTCACTCCGATCACTTGCCCAGTTATATAGGAAGCCCGATCGGAAAGCAAGAAGTCGACAACCTCCGCGACTTCCTCCGGTGTGCCGGCCCGACCGAGTGGCACACGATCGAGATAGGAAGCGCGGATCTCTTCCGGAAGGACGGCGGTCATCTGCGTGTCGATGAACCCCGGGGCGACGACGTTGACGCGGATCCCGCGCCCCCCGACTTCCTTGGCGACGCTCCGGCAGAGGGCGATGATCCCCGCCTTGGAGGCGGCGTAGTTGGCCTGGCCGGCATTGCCGGTCTGGCCGACGAGAGAGGAGAGCGCGACGATCGAACCGGACCGGCGCTTCAGGAAGTGGCGCAGGACGGCGCGAATGCAGTGGAACGTCCCGGTCAGATTCACATCGAGGACCCGAGCCCAGTCCGCGGCTGACATCCGCATCGTGAGCTGGTCCGCAGTGATCCCGGCATTACAGACGAGGTTGTCGATCCGTCCGAATTCCTCGATGACGCCCTGGAAGGTGTCCCGCACTTGCACCGCGTCGGCGACGTCGGCGCGACGGAATCGGAACCCTTGCAGGCTTCCATCGATCGAAGCGCCGAGCGCCTCGTCGCGTCCGATGCCGATGACCGTCGTGCCCTCGTGGCAGAGCTTCCGGGCGATGGCCAGTCCGATCCCGCGCGTTGCCCCGGTGACGATGCTCACACGCACGTCAAGCTCGTTCATCGATCGCCTCCTCGTATGTCATGAAACGGATCGTCGTCGGCATCCGGCTTCCCAGTCGCGTGAGGACGTCCCCGGAGCCGACCTCTATGGCTGCCCCAACATCGAGTTCCCCCAATCGGTGAATTACCTCGAGCCAGCGAACGGGCGCCGTGATCTGTCGACAGAGGGTTTCGCGCAGCTGCTCGGGGTTGTGCTGGACGGTCGCCGTGACGCTGGAAATCACCGGAACCCGTGGCACGGCGAACTCGAGTCGTCGGAGGAACGGATCGAGTGCGTCCTGGGCAGGACCCATTAGGGGAGAGTGAAACGGCCCCGAGACCTGCAACGCGATGCTCCGGCCGCCGATCTCCTCCGCTTTGCGACTCAGCTCCTCGACCGACATCGGCTCGCCGGAGACGACGATCTGCGTCGGGCCGTTGTGGTTGGCGATGCAGACCCCGGGCCCGACCTTGCCGCACAGGAGCTCGACCGCATCGATGTCAAGCTTGAGGATTGCCGCCATGGTCCCTTCGATGCCGCTCATCGCCCGCCCGCGCTCGATCACCGCGCCGAGCCCGTCGAGTGCGCCCAACACGCCGGAGCTGACCAGCGCCGAGTACTCGCCCAGGCTGTGCCCGGCGACGACGTCGGGAATCCACCCGGCGACCCGCAGGGCTTCTTCACGGGCCAGGCTGTCGATAAACAAGGCAGGCTGAGCGTTCTCGGTGCGCTTGAGCACATCAGTCGTTCCTTCAGCGATCCACGTTCGAAGCGGGAGCCCGCGCTCCTCGGCGAGGGCGAAGAGGCGGCCGACGCGCTCGGATGGCGGAGGGAGCATGTCGGGGATCCTCCCCTGTCCGGGGAACAAGAAGGCGATCGAGTGGCCCATTGCAGACCGTCCTTCGGATCAGATTCGCACAACGACCGCGCCGTAGGTCACACCGGCACCGAACGCGGTCATCACGACGACGTCTCCGCGCTGGATCGTACCGTCACGGAGCGCCTCGTCCAAGGCGATCGGGATCGATGCCGTGGAGGTGTTCGCGACGCGATCGAGGTTGGTGATCACCCGCTCGGGCGCCACGTTCAACCGGCGAATCAGGGCGTCGATGATTCGAGCGTTCGCCTGGTGCGGGATGATCCAGTCGACATCCTCCAGGCCGAGGCCGGCGGCACTTAGGGCGTCGTGCGTCGCCTTCTCCATCATCGGAGCGGCGTTGCGGAACACGCCCGACCCCTCCATCTTCACGAAATGGTCGCGTTTCGCGAGCGTCTCCAGACTCGCGGGCGACCGCGTTCCGCCCCCCGGCATGTGGAGGAGAAGGGATTTCTCGGCATCCGCGTAGAGAGCGGTGCCCAGAACCCCCTCGTTCGTCTCGCACGGCTCGAGGAGCACTGCGCCGGCGCCATCTCCGAACAGCACGCACGTCTGGCGGTCGGTCCAGTCGGTGACCCGCGAGAGGGCCTCCGCTCCGATGAGCAGGATGTGTCGGTAGAGAGCGGCTCGGATCAACCCATCGGCGACAGCGAGGCCGTAGACGAAGCCGCTGCAGCCGGCCTTGAGGTCGAAGAACGGCACATCGGAGAGTCCGAGCCCCTCGGCGACGAACGGAGCAGAGCCGGGACAGACCATGTCGGGGAAGTTCGTCGCGACCAGCAGAAGATCGACGTCGTGCGGCCGGAGGCCTGCGTCTTCGAGCGCGCGGGCGCCCGCGTCGACGCTCATGTCGGACGGGATCTCGCCCTCCGAGAGAATGTGGCGGGTTCGAATCCCCGTCCGTTGGACGATCCATTCGTCCGAGGTTTCGACAAGCCGCTCGAGATCGGCGTTCGTCAGACACTTCGCCGGAATGTGACTGCCGGTTCCGGTGACCTTAGCGCCCATGCTCTCCCCAGCCGGACGTGCCCTCGCAGAGCCGATCGACCAGACCGACTTCGACCTCGCGGCAGGCGACCTCGATTGCACTGCCGATGGCGACGGCGTCCGATCGGCCGTGCGCGATCACCACGACTCCGTTGACGCCGAGGAGAGGGGCGCCGCCGCGCTTCTGGTAGGACAGGGCTTTCTTCACTCGCGAGAAGGAGCCGCTCATCAGGAGCGCTCCGATCATCGCGATCGCCCGCCCGCGGATCGTGTGTTTGAGGAGGCTTGTGACTGCGGAGATGCCTCCTTCGACGGCCTTGAGGAAGATATTCCCCACGAACCCGTCACAGACGACGATGTCCACCGGCCGATCGATGAGGAGGTGATGCGCCTCGACGTTCCCGGCGAACGGGAGGGGACCCGCTTCGAGTCGGGCGAATGTGTCCGCGATCAGTCGGTTCCCCTTTCCGCGCTCGGCGCCGATGTTGAGCAGACCGGTTGTCGGCTTGTCGATCCCGAGGACATCGCGGGCATACGATGAGCCCATCAAGCCGAAGTGGACGAGCTGCTCCGGTGTGCAATCGCTGTTCGCGCCGACATCGATCACCAGGATGTCCTTTCCGGCGAGCGTGGGAAGCGAGGCAAGGATCCCAGGGCGGGGGATTTCCGGGATGCGATCGAGGATGAAGATCGAACCGGCGACGACGGCTCCTGTGTTCCCGGGTGAGACGAAGGCGTCTACGTCGCCGTCCTTGAGTGCGTGGAGACCGACGACGAGTGAGGAGTCCTTCTTCTCACGAACGGCCTTGACTGGGGCGTCCTCCATGCGGATCGTCTGCGTTGTCGCGAGGATATCGAACTGCCCTCCGGGTTTCTCGTTGGAGTCGGTGAGTGCGCGCTCGACCTGTTGCGGATCGCCCGCGAAGACGATGTCGATGCACCGTCTTCGTCCAACGGCGATGCCCCCCTTGACGAGTTCGTGGGTCGGAAGATCACCACCCATCACATCCAACAGGATTCGCATCGACGCCTACTTCCACGTAGAGAAATGGTGCCGAGGGCGGGACTTGAACCCGCACGGACGTTTAAAGTCCACATGGCCCTCAACCATGCGCGTCTGCCAATTCCGCCACCTCGGCGACACGTGCAATGGTAGCGAACCCTTGGAGGGGGATCAACCGAAGCCCGATGGAGGCGGCCTCAGAGGGCGGCGCATCGG
>CBFCYU010000063.1:0-9422 GCA_965602415.1 uncultured bacterium
CGGGACAACGCCCCGCCCGATGATCAGGGTGCTCCCCTTTTCGTCGCCGACCAGGCCGGCGAAACTGAGTTGCTGTGCCACGCCGACAACCCCCTCTTCGCCGGCGATCAGCGCGAAGACCGCATCGAGCTGTGCGGGCGAGATCAGGTACTCGTAGCCCGAGGCGGTGCTCTCGAACAGGCGCTCATCGGCGACCTGGACCGCTCCCGTCTCGCAGGCAAGCGACAATCGAGTCGCCCGGAGGAACTCACCCTGGAACGCGAGGACGACGAAGAGGATCGACATGCTGACGACGAGGACGGCCAGGCTGAATAGGGTCCGGCGGCGATTTCGAAACACGTTGCGCAATGCGAGTCGCAGTTGCATCGGATCCTCCTACTCCATCCTTAATGCGTCGACCACTTGGAGCCTTGACATCTGGACCGCCGGGAAGACGGCGGACAGGAGCGTGGCGATCAGCCCCACGGAGAACGGGCCGATGGCGGTCGTCGGTGCAACACGGACGGTGAGCACCACTGGATCGAGCGTTCCAGGCGGGGTCCATTCGATCCCGATCGCGTTGAAGACGAGGGCGAGGCAGACCCCGGCCGCCACGCCGGCGAGGCTCCCGAGGACGGCGAGCCATGCGCTCTCGGACAACAGGAGCCGGAAGACGCCTCCTCGCGTGGTCCCGAGCGCGCGAATCGTTCCGACCTCCCGCGTTCGCTCGAGAAACGCGAGCGTCAAGACTTGGAGGATGATGAAGAAGACGAGCACCGCGGTAGCGAGCGCAACGAACCCGAACAGGATGTCAAACAACCCGGAGAGCTCGCGATAGAACGGAGACAGCTCGTCCCACGTCTTGACTCCCAGGCCGAGCCCGCGCGCATCGAACGCGTCTTGGAGACGGTCTCGGACCGGATTCGTCGATGCGATGTCGGCGAGCGAGACGACCAGTCGATCGACGCCCATCGTGCTGAGAACGAGCTGAGCGTAGGGGAGCGGGACGAATAGGGTCTGAAGCTCGAACTGCTCGCTGGTGAAGCGGAAGATCCCGGCGACTCGGAGCGGCGTCGCATTGTACGCTCCGGTGATCGTCGTCAGAGTCAGCGTGATCACTGAATCGGGAGCGAGGCCCAGACGATCTGCGAGCGCGCGGCCGACGAGGACCGCGGCGGTGTCCTCGCCCGTCAGGGCACGCCCCGCAACGACGTGGTCCGCATAGGAGAGGGTATCGTTCCCCGGAACGAGCGACGTGACGCGGACGACTTGGCTCTGATCTCCCGCGGCGACGAGACCGGGAAACTGCAGCTGTGGTGTCGAGCCCACAACGCTCGGCTCGGCGGCCAGGAACTCCTCCACGGCCTCAACCTGCTCCGTTGAAAGGAGGTAGTCGTAGCCTTCGGAGGTATCGTCCCACAGGTCGGATGAGGCGATCTGGACGTTCCCGAACTCCTGGACCGTCGTCTCCTGAATCAAGGCCCGCGATTCCTGGATGTAACCGAGGAAGAAGAACGACACGGCCGTCCCGAGGGCAATGATCGTGACGGACAGGGCGCTCCGACGCCGATTGCGCAGGAGGCTACGAAGCGGAAGCCACAGGTTCAATTGGCTCTCCTTCAATCAACTGCCCATCGAGGATGCGGATTCTCCGTCGCGCGTAGGCGGCGACGGCCGGGTCGTGGGTGACGACGATGAACACGACGCAGTGCTCGTCATTGAGGCCACGCATGAGCTCCATCACCTGCTTGCCGGTCTCCGAATCGAGGTTCGCCGTCGGTTCATCGGCAAGGACCATCTTCGGCCGGGTCACCAGCGAGCGTGCGATCGCGACGCGCTGTCGTTGCCCCCCGGACAACTCGCTCGGCCGCCTGAGCGCGAGATCGGCCAGACCGACCTCCTCGAGAATCGCCTCCACGCGGTTCCGGCGCTCCGACTTCGGCAGGTGCTGAATCAACAACGGATACTCGACGTTCTCCGCCGCACTGAGGACCGGGATCAGGTTGAACGATTGGAAGACAAGCCCGATCTTCGATCTTCGTAGCTGTGCGAGTGCCCGATCCGTCTGAGACTTCGTTGCGACGCCCTCGATCCAGACGTCACCACTCGACGGCCGATCGATCGCGGAGACGAGGTTGAGGAACGTCGTCTTCCCGCTTCCCGACGGGCCGTTGATCACGACGAAATCGCCCTGGTGAGCGGCGAAGTCGACCTCCCTCAGGGCGAAGACCTCCTCACCGCCGAAGCGATAGGTCTTCGTCAGCTCCCTCGTCTCGAGGAAGGGGGTCCCCTGTTCGTGGCAGAACTGACTCCCGTTTCCCATGCTCTCCTCCCCCACTCAAGCGAGTCTATGCATCTGCTCGGGCAAGGCCAAGTGGATACCCGAAAGAAGTGAGTACACTCTGAAGCAAGACGGAGGATGGTGTGAAGAAAGGAGCCCCACATGCCTGACAGACTGGCCGTTGTCCTCGCTAGTGGTGATCCGCGTGTCCTCGAGATGGGGTTGATCTACGCGCGGAATACCCTCAAGCACGGGTGGATGGAGGAGACGAAGCTCTTCCTGTTCGGTCCGTCGGAGACGCAGGTCGCGACGGATCCGAAGCTACAGGAGATGATCCGTACGATCGTCGACGAGGGGACGACGCCGGTGGCCTGCAAGCTCTGCTCGGACAAGTACTCGGTCAGCGAGCTGCTACGCGAGCTCGGCTGCGAGGTCGAGTACGTCGGCGAGCCGATCTCGAGGGCGATCCGCGACGGATATGTCCCGATGGTTTGGTGAGACAGGAGGTCGGATTGGCAACGACGATACCGGGCGATCGGCACGTGTACGGGTTCTCAGACACGATGAGGCCGGTGGCCCACGCGGCGCTCGGGGAGAGGCTCGTCTTCGAGGCGCAGGACGCGCTCGGCGGACAGGTGAAGACGGCGGATGACGTCCTGGCCGAACTCGACTTCTCGCGGATCAACCCGGCGACCGGCCCGGTCTACGTAGACGGCGCCGAGCCGGGCGACACGCTGGTCGTTCGCGTGGTGTCGATCGAGCCGGCCGATTCCGGGGCGATCGTCACGGGGCCGGGGATGGGTGTCCTCGGGGACGAGACCGAGCGCCACGCGACGCGGATCCTGCCGGTGGAGGGCGACGCCGTGGTGTTCGACGACCTGCGTCTCCCAGCGCGGCCGATGATCGGCGTCATCGGGGTGGCGCCGAGCGAGGGGAACCATCCGACCGGCACGGCGCACCGGCACGGCGGCAACATGGACACCAAGGAGATCGTCGAAGGGTGCACGGTCCACTTTCCGGTCGCCCAGCCGGGAGCGCTTCTTGCACTGGGTGACGTCCACGCGGTGATGGGCGACGGCGAGGTCTGTGTCTCCGCCTGTGAAGTCGATGCACGGGTGACCGTCGAGATCGACGTGATCAAGGGGCGGCAGGCGGAGTGGCCGATCGTCGAGATCGATGACGCGATTCTCATCCTGGTTTCGCTTCCGACGATCGACGAGGCGCTTGAGGAGGCGACGCGCCAAGCGGTGAAGCTGCTGCGGGCGGCCCGCGGTTCGTCTCACGAGGACGCGTACATGCTCGCCAGCCTCGCAGTCGACCTTGGGATCAGCCAGCTCGTCGATCCGAATAAGACGGCGAAGGCGAGGATCCCGAAAACCGTTCTTGGGAAGTCACTGCGCGAGCTGTTGTGAGGTGGCGGAGCCGGTCCGATATACTCTGCGTGCCTCGCACGCTGTGCGAGGCACGGGCGACTTTCGCTCCTAAGCTTGGTGAAACTCGCGCTGGTGACGTGGCGGCATGAGACGGTAGGCGGAGCGGTACGAGGCGGTTTCGCCGCATGCGGGGCGAAACTCGTGGTGTGGGAAGTGTGGCGAGGCACGGACGAGTTTCGCCGCATGCGGGGCGAAACTCGTGGTGTGGGAAGCGTGGCGAGGCACGGGCGAGTTTCGCCACATGCGAGGCGTAACTCGTGATCTGCGAAGCGTAGCGTGGTACGAGGCGGTTCCGCCGCGATGCAGCGAAAACCGCAGGGGACTGCGCTCCGATGTGCGGCGAAGCGCGAAGCGTGCAATGCTAGAGTGCAAGGTCTAGAGCGTGAAAGGGGATGAGATCGAGTGATTGCGATTCGTGGTGGCACGGTGCTGACCCCGACGGAGACGATCGAGAGCGGGATCGTACTCATCGATAATGGAAAGATCGTCGGCGTGGGCGCCGACCTCGAAGTCCCGGCGAACACGGAGGTCGTCGATGCGTCCGGGCAGGTTGTCATGCCGGGGATGATCGATGCCCACTGCCACACCGGAGTGTTCGGCGACGGCGTTGGCTGGGTCCATTCCGACGGGAACGAGATGACCGACCCGATCATGCCTCATCTTCGCGCGATCGACGCGATCCACCCTGAAGACATCGCGTTCAAGGACCTTCGCGAGGCGGGCGTCACCACGATCAACACCGGACCGGGGAGCGGGAACTTGATCGGCGGGCAAACGGCGGCCATCAAGACGGTCGGCCGGACGGTCGACGAGATGCTGGTTGCGTTCCCGGTGGGGATGAAGATGGCGCTCGGGGAGAACCCGAAGCGGGTCTACGGAGAGCAGAAGAAGACGCCGTCGACGCGGATGGGGAACGCCGGCACGCTCCGTGAGTGGCTAACCAAGGCGCAGGGCTACCTCGAGAAGGGGGATCGCCACGCGAAGAAGCTGGCCGACTTCCACGCCGGCGTCGAGGGTGCGACCGAGCCGGAGCCATTCGAGATCGATCTGAAGCTCGAGGCACTCGCCCAGGTCTTGCGCCGAGACATCCCGGCACACATCCACGCGCATCGCGCCGATGACATCATGACGGCGATCCGAATTGCCGAGGAATTCGAGCTCGACCTTGTCCTCATCCACGCAACGGAGGGACACAAGATTGCCGATATCCTCGCAAAGAAGATGATCCCGTGCGTTCCGGGACCGATTCTCTTCTCCCGCGCAAAGGTCGAGCTTCGGGAGATGACCCCGAAGAACGCCGGGGTTCTCGCAAGCGCCGGGGTCAAGGTAGCGATTCAGACCGATCAGATGTCGGCCGTTCGGTACCTGCGTCTAGACGCGGCGATTGCCGTCAATCAAGGAATGAGCGACGACGACGCGCTGCGGGCGATCACGCTCGCCCCGGCCGAGATCCTCGGGATCGACGATCGGGTCGGAAGCATCGAGGTGGGAAAGGACGCCGACATCGTCATCCTGTCGGCCCACCCGCTCGACGTGGCTCACGGGCGCGTCCAGCGGGTCCTGATCAGTGGGGAGACGGTCTTCCACAGGGAGTAGGCGAAAGGAGGACGGGATGGAATATCGACTCCTCGGGCGAACCGGGATCCGAGTGTCGCGCCTCTGCTTCGGGACCATGTCGTTCGGCGACGTCGCTGACGAGGCGACGTCCGGGGCCATGTATCGACGATGTCGCGAGGTGGGGATTAACGTCTTCGACTGCGCCAACGTCTACTCCGCGGGGCGATCGGAGGAGATCCTCGGGAGACTGATTGCCGGGGAACGGGATCGGATCGTTCTTACGTCGAAGGTCGGCTTCCCGATGGGAACCGATCCGAACGATCGAGGTCTGTCGCGGCGGCACATCCGGTCGTCTGTCGCGGCGAGCCTCAAGCGGCTGAACACAGATCGCCTGGACGTTTTGTTCGTCCACACGTTCGATCCCGACATGCCGATCGACGAAACGCTCCGTGCTCTCGATCTCCTCATCCGACAGGGGAAGGTGCTCCACATCGGAGCGAGCAACTGGGCGGCGTGGCAGGTTGCGAAGGCTCTCGGGATCTCCGCGTTGCACGAGGTGCCTGCCTTCTCTTGCGTCCAGCCGATGTACAACCTCGCCAAGCGTCAGGCCGAGGTGGAGATCCTGCCGTTGGCGCATGCCGAGGGGCTCGGCGTGATCACCTACAGCCCGCTTGGCGGCGGCCTGCTGACCGGGAAGTACGGCGTTGGGAAGCACCCCGAACGCGGACGCCTGGTGGAGAACGACATGTACCGGGCACGATACGGGGCCGGTTCGTACTACGAGACGGCCGAACGCTTTGTCGCCTACGCGGAGGAACGGGGCGTCCATCCGGTGACGCTGGCCGTCGCCTGGGTCGCTCACCATACGGCGGTCACCGCGCCGATCGTCGGGGCGCGGAACATCGAGCAGCTGGAGCCGGCCCTCGGCGCCGCAGACTACATCACGGACGACGAGACCTACGCCGAGCTGTCCGCGCTCTCGCCGAGCCCGCCTCCGGCGACGGATCGGACCGAGGAGCGGGCCGGGCTCGCGTACAAGGGGAGTGAGGAGAAGTACAAGTAGCCCCGACTGCCCTCCGCGAGTGCGAAGGAGCGGAAGAATGAGTGTCGTGATCCTCGACTATGGCAGCCAGTACACCCGCCTCATCGCCCGGCGCGTTCGCGAACTGAACGCCTTCTCGATCATTCTCCCCGGCAGGGCTCCGATCGAGCGGATCCGCGCGGAAGCGCCTGAGGCGATCATCCTGTCCGGCGGACCGAAATCCGTGTTCGACGATGGCGCACCGAAGCCGGACGGGGAGATCTACGGCCTGGGGATCCCGATCCTTGGCATCTGCTACGGGATGCACTTGCTGACGGAGCGGTTCGGCGGGCACGTCGTTGACACCGAAGAGCACTCCTACGGGTCGGATCGGCTGACGCGGGCCGACGGGCGGCTGTTCGGGGGCATGTCTTCTCCGCTGCCGGTTTGGATGAGTCACTCGACCGCCGTCTCAGGGCTTCCCGACGGTTGGTCGAGCGTCGCGGCGACGGCGACGAACCCGAACGCCGCTATCGTTTCACCCGACGCGCGGATGCTCGGCGTTCAGTTTCACCCCGAGGTCGTTCACACGCCGAGCGGTGCTCGGATGCTCGCGAACTTCCTCGATCTGGCCTCCGTGCCGAGGGATTGGACACCGGAGCGGAATCTGGAGCGAATCACCGCCGAAGTGAGGGAACGCGTCGGGAGCGATCGTGTCCTCCTCGGTGTCTCCGGCGGCATCGATTCGTCCGCCCTCGCCCTTCTCCTGACCCGAGCGGCGGTCGACCATCTCGCTGTCTTCGTCGACCACGGGCTTCTTCGAGAGGGTGAGCGGCAGGAGGTGGACGAGGACCTTCGCTCTCTCGGTGTCAACCTGGTGACGGTCGATGCATCGGATCGCTTCCTCGGCGCCCTGGCGGGGATCGTCGACCCGGAGGCGAAGCGAAAGGTCATCGGGCGCGAGTTCATTGCCGTCTTCCGCGAGCAGGCCGAACGGCGCGGACCGTTCCGGTTCCTCGCACAGGGAACGCTCTATCCGGACGTGATCGAGTCGGCCGGAGGCGAAGGGGCGGCGAACATCAAGAGCCATCATAACGTCGGAGGGCTTCCCGAGGAGCTCGGGTTCGAGCTCCTCGAGCCGTTCCGAACGTTCTTCAAGGACGAAGTGCGGGAGGTCGCGAGGCTCCTAGGTTTGCCGGACTCGATCCGCCTCCGGCATCCGTTTCCCGGCCCGGGTCTGGCCGTGCGAATCCTCGGCGAGGTGACGCCGGATCGGGTCGCGATCGTTCGGAGGGCGGACGACATCTTCATCGCGGTGCTCAGAGAGCACGGCGCCTATCACGACGCGTGGCAGGCCCTCGTGGTGCTGACGCCGATCCAGTCGGTCGGGGTGGCCGGCGACGAGCGGCGCTACGGGCACGTCGTTGCACTCCGGGCCGTCACTAGCATCGACGCAATGACCGCCGACTGGGCCCGCCTCCCGTACGAGGTGCTCGACGAAGCGGCCCGTAGAATCACCCGCGAGATTCCCGAGGTCGGCCGCGTCGTCTACGACGTCACGAGCAAGCCGCCGGCGACGATCGAGTGGGAGTGAGCGGCGCTCGATCTCCGAGAGTGCGAATTGCCTGCGGCCGGCACATGGAATAGAGTACACGTCGAAACTCCCGAAAGAGGCTGAGGCTACAAGCATGTGCTCTCATCCAAGGAGGGTCGGATGATCAAGCGAATCCTCGTGGGACTGGTGGGTGTTGTCTGTCTATCGGCTGGGGCATTCGGGCAGCCTTGCACGGTTCAGGTCTATCTCGCGTCGCCCGAAACGGAAGGCGGCATGGTGACCGTCCTCCTTCAGAGCATCGACGGTGCTCGTGACACCCTGGAGATTGCCGTCGCGAGCTTCTTGGATGACCGGCTTGGCGACGCGGTCGTGCGGGCCCACCGACGTGGGGTCGACGTCCGCGTGATTCTGGGTGGGGGTGGAGGGAGCGCGATGGGGAGCGAGTACGAGAAGCTCATCTCCGCCGGTGTCCTTGTCCGGCTCTCCGATGCGTCGTCGTCGTTTGGGCATCGATTTGCCATCGTCGATCGGCGGGTTGTCCTGACCGGATCGTACGAGTGGGCGGATCAGACAGCCGCGGGGACGTTCGACAACCTCGTTCGCATCACGTGCTCGACTCCGTCGCAGGCCACGGCCGTGCGAGCGTTCCTCGCGGAGTTCGATCGGCTCTGGGCAAAATGGAGTCAGAGCCTATCCGTGCCCACCGCAGCAGCTCCGGCGATTTCCTCCGTGAGCATCCTGTCCGTAGATCGGGCCTCACAGTGCATCACCCTGCTCAACTCCTCCAACCAGGCCGTCGACGTGTCGTACTGGTCGCTCAACGATCTCGAAGGGCAATACACGTTCCCCGAAGGTACGGAGATTCCACCCAACGACCCGTATCGGATCTGCATCGACGTCTTCAATCCGTCCAACGACATCGATGAGCTCTACTTGGATCCGGAAGACGACGAAGTCTTCTTGGTCACTCCTGAAGGCGACATCATCGATGAGGTCGTCTGGTGAGCAGACCGTGGCCGTCGCCCTCTTCGCCAATGTGCGATGGACCCTTCGAGAGCGCTGGGAAATGGTTGGCACTGCTGGAGCTCGGGTGCATGTGCTACATATGCTTGATGAAGAGTGAGGACTGTGCTACAGTGGGGCTATTAGGTACTGGGTGAGCTGTTTCGCGGATCGGGCTGGGAAGCAGGTCATGTCGCAAGGGTCGGGGGGGGGGGGGGGTGGAGCGGTGCGTTGATGGGGGTTGTTTTATACTCGGAACCAGGGACTCCTTCGAGACGCGAAGCGAACTCACTGAGATCGTTTCCGCGTCAGCACACGGGCTTGTTCTTGCGGACCCTCTATCCGTTCCATGCTTCCTGGCATGAGTCTGGTCTACGCAATTCGGTCCTACGAGAACCGGCGCGTGCCCGGGTCGACTCTCGTCACGTGGCAGACGGGCATCGAGCCGTCTGCTCGTCAGCTCAAGCAGTTTCGAGGTTGGCAAGTGCGTTGCATGGAGGTCGAGCATGAGCAGAGTGGCTGTCCGGTGCATGCTGGTGGCGGGCCTGAGCACTCTCGTCCTGACGGTGGCCGCTCTCGGCCAACTGACCGGAC
>CBFCYU010000064.1:0-9288 GCA_965602415.1 uncultured bacterium
GATGAAGCATGTGAATCGCGTCATCGATGCCGACACCGAGCAGAAGAGGGAGCACGGCGATGGTGAGGAAGTTCAAGGGGACGCCCCACAGCCCAAGGAGCCCAAACGTCCAGACCGCAGTGAGGATGACGACCAGCAGCGGCAAGTAGAGATTCGAAAGGCGGCGGAAGCTGAACGCGACCGTCGCCAGGCTCACGATGGCAAGCCCCCACCCGTTCTGCAACAGGATCAACGTCACGCAGAGTCCGGCCCAGGCGACGATGTGCCAAACGGACACTCGCTTCGGAAGCAGGGCCATGGCGGCAATCAACAGAAACCCGCTCACAAGTCGCAGGGTGTGCCCGCCCCCCGAGGACATGATGGGGGCCAGGGCGACAGTCGAGAGTGCCAACAGAAGGGCGACTAGCAGAACGAGGTTCCTCCAGCTGCGAATCCGAAAGATCCATACGAGAACGAGCACGGCGATGACCGCCGTGAACGGCCCGAAGAGGCGTACGTCTCCGCGGGTCACGCTGTCGAAGACGGTGATCGTAGCTCCGTAGCTCATGAAGCCGACATCGAGCGCTGTTCTTTCGAGTCCCGCAAGGGCATCCTCCGCCTGCTGTGAGACCCTCAGCAGATCGGCATCGGCACCGACTGCTGCAAAGGCGATGGCCGTGCCCTTGGGGGATGTGAATCCATTGAGAAGGGTCATCCGCTGGAATGACATCCGGATGACGTCCGCGAAGGAGTAACCCAGCTCACAACCGTGGATTGGAAGGTTGCCGAACGCGGCGTCCCCCCCATGCAGTCCAGCGTGGATCGTCTTGACGAAGTCGGGGATCCCTTGCGCTCCAGTCACACCAGGGACGGCGCGCAGCGCGTTGAGGACGGCTTCCATCTCGAGGATGGCGTCCGGTGAATCGATGGAGCCCTCATCGCGGGGGGAGAATCGGACGTACAGTGTGTGCGAGAAACTTGCGCTGCCGAACTGCTCCTCGATCTCCTCGTACGCATCGACCTTCTCGTGAGACGGGAAGAACTCCTGCGGATCATTGCCGATGCGCAATCGAGTCGCGGAGTACGCCATCAGCCCCGTGATCAGGCTGACGGCGATCAGTACCGCAAGCGGATGCCTAGCGGACAACGCTGCGATCGACTGCAGTAGGCGGCGCATGGGTGACCAGCTAGATGATTGGCACCGTCAGCATCAACAACCCGACGATCCCTGCCAGGTCCGTAGTGACCTCGAACAGGAGCACTTCGTCAGCCGGTGTCAGCTTGGCGAGCTCGCCGTGGTAGAGATCTTGGGCGAGGTAGCTGCTTGTCCCGGCGGCGAGCTTGTCGGCAGCGGCGGCGGCTTCTTCGATGGAACTGAAGCGGACGATGAATCTCACTGTGGCTGAGGCACCGTCGAACGTCACCGCGTAGCCCATTGCCTCCTCACCACCTTCGAGCGGACGATCGACTGAGGGATCGCTGGCGCGGGCAAAGGCGAGATCTCCGCTACCGACGCTCAGTCCGATGAATAGCTCATCGAAGACGCGAGCTTCGCCGGCCGCCCTGTTGAGGATCGATTCGGTCGAGGCGCGGAGCCTGTTCAGATCGGGAGGAGCGATCAGGCCGACCTCGGAGCCGATCCAGAGCACGCCATCCTTAGCGAAGTAGCCCCACTGCATCTCGAACGGTCCGAATCGTCCTCCGGTGATCACCACCGGCGTGTCGACGATCGTCTCCATGTCCCAATTCTGATATGAGGAACCGGGCGTGCCGACTCCGGCCTCAAGGCCGCCCACCGCCGCCATTGCCTGGTCGGTGTCCACTCCAAGGACCAGCGAGTACGGCGTCATCCCCGGACCGGTTGCGTAGCTGGCATGCTCGACGTCCGCGACATCGAGCTGGAGAACTCCCAGCGAGCGCAGGATCCCGTTCAGCGGATGATTGGCTGCGGCCAACGGACCGAGAATGCACTCATTCAAGACGTGGTCGGCACTGAGCTTCGCCAGGTCCACGGCGACGATCTTCGTAAACGTGTCGGGGTACTGCGTGACGATCTCATCCATCTGCAAGCCATCGGCTGCCGCGACGTGTAGCGTGGCGGCCACGACCAACATCAGGGCAAACAGCTTTCGATACACCACATGCCTCCTGTTGTATGCGCCTTGACGACGCGTCGGACGGAATCTACGCTGACGTACAGCGGACTACGCCTTTCCTCCTCCTCCGCTGGCTCCGAGTAGTGCTCCCACCGCGCTGATGGCGTCTTCCACCAGCGCTTCCAAGTCCCGCCCGGAAAGGGCGAGAAGGTTGATCCCATGCACGTGTGTCCCGGTGAAATGCACCAGCGTTTTCGGAGAAATCGCTGTCCCTTCGAGGGAGGCGCTGATGTCACCTTGAAGCGATTCCAACCACTCAAGATGATACGTGCCGAAGGCGCGGATCGCCGGCGCGACGTCCTCCGACGCCGAGACGAGAGCCATGTAGAAGAGACGGAACAAATCCGGGGTTCGCTTGTAGTTGGCGGCAAAGCCGCGGATGATCACCGAGGCGGCTTCGAGTGGATTGGTCGCCTGTCGAGCCACTTCGCGGATACCGTCGAAATGATGCTCAATCGTTGTCTCTACCAGGGCCGATAGAATCGTCTCCTTTGACGGGAAGTAGTGGTAGATCGTGGCCTTCCCCAGCTCTGCCTCCTCCGCGATCTCCTCCATGGTCCCCTCGTGAAGTCCACGAGTTGTGAAGACCCGGAGTGCCGCGTCGAGAATGAGAGATACGCGTGCCTCGCGTTCCCGTAGCCGTCGTTGGGTTACGCTCATTTCGGCCCCTTCACAGTGTCGACCGAACGGTCGACTCTAGTATATACGGTCGGTGAATCGCCGCAATGCTCAAGCGGCGAACCTCTCAAGCACAGGCGTACTCAAGGCCGGTGGGATTGCCCATCAGGCTGAGATCGTATCGGAGACGGCGAATCAGGCACTTGAGGAGCTGGTCCTCCGGGTTCTCGCTCCACCGCCCGACGAGCCCATTGAGGGAGCCAAAGCTCCATGAGATTCGCTTCGTGATGGGGCTGGAAGTTGTGAGCCCCACGGCGGGACACCTGTGCGTGCCCCGCCCCGAGCCCTGGGAGGTACTACACCTACGGATCGAATATCGGCTCGCAGTGTGGAGAAACTGCGAGTGCACCGTGTCGGAGTGATGGAGTGGCTCTGCAGTCCTCACGGCCGATGCGCGGCGGCCGGCCGCGCGTTCTCTGTTCGACCAGCCCATCGACTTCAGCTGATTCGGCCGGCCACTCGAGTCAAGCGCCCGCCGCGGACTTCATCTGAGAATGATCCCAACGAGGGAAGGATCCTGGTGCGCGTGTCCTCGCGGAGAAGAGATCCCAAGATCAACCCGGCAACCGTTCAGTTCGGGGGACTTCAACGGTACATAGGATTCCGGGAAGCAGCGAGTCCCTACGTGAAGAGCACGGCACTTTGTTCAGGACGCCGAACTCGTGAAGCTGCTAGCCTTTGTCGGAGAGGGTCTGTTTCAGGACATCGATCTCCCGCCGAAGGCGCTTCTGACGGGACGCGATGCTCAATACGTACAGGAACGTTACGCCCCAGAAGACGGCATAGGCGGCGGCCAGATAGGTCATGGTTCTCCTCCTCACGCTAATGGAGCAATCGTTCTTTCAGGTCCTCGACTTCGTCCGCCAGCATCGAAAGGTGGCAACGCTGAATCAGTAGCACGAAGAACAAGATCGTGAACGTCAGCAGGCAAAACAAGAACGTCCAGAGCATCGCCGGGGTCAACCCACTTCCCTGTCGCTCGAAGACCACGGGATGCAGGCTCTGCCACCAGCGAATCGACATGAACGTGAGCGGGACGCCGGCGAAGGCCACGATGCCGTAGACTGCGGCGAAACGGGCCCTCTGCTCCGGTTCGCGAAGAAACGCTCGCAGCATGTGATAGGCGAAGTAGATCAACAACAGGATCGAGACGAGGATCAACCTGGGTTCCTGCTCCCACGGGAACCAAGCGTTCCACGTCGGCTTAGCCCAGATCGAGCCGGTGATCACCGCCATGGTCGTGAAGACGATGCCGATCTCCGCCGAAGCATACCCCACGATGTCCCAGAGGCGCTTCTTGGTCCGAAGGTAGACGATTCCGGCGACGAACGTCAAGAAGAATGCGAAGAACCCGACCCAAGAAGACGACACATGGAAGTAGAAGATCCGTTGGACGTCACCCATCGTCCGCTCGGTGGGCGCATAGAGGAAGACGAGGCAGAGCGCTGCGATCATCGACACTGCGCTCAGCCACAGAAGCGGACGCGCCTTCCGGATGCCCTTCACCATGCCGATGACCTCCTTGTCCGACACACGGCCGGATTATCCTTCCACCACGAAGCGGAATGTCATGAGAGAGATTACCAGGAACACGACGTCGAAAGCGATCAGGAACCTCACCCACACGGCCAGCTCCTGCCACGTACCGCCATCAAGCACCCCCGCAGTCAGCTTGACCGCGGCAATGATGACCGGTAGGACGATCGGGAAGAGGAGGACCGGGAGCATCACCTCTCGTGCCCGGGAGTTGGCGGCCATGGTCGACAGGAGCGTCCCGACCGAGGCGAATCCGACCGTGCCGAGAAAGACGGCGAGCAGAATGAGCGGCCGGAACAGGTTGAGATTGAACAGGGCGGAGAAGATGGGGAGCATGATCAGTTCGGTGATCGACATGAATACGATATTCCCCAGAGCCTTCCCCACGTAGATCGAGCTTCTCGGCACCGGCGCGAGGAGGAGCCCATCTACGTGCGCGTCCTCAGCTTCCAGAGACGCCGAACGACCCAGTTGGAGGGTCCCGGCGAAGGTCAGCGCGGCCCAGAGGATCCCCGGCACGAGCAGCGTCGCATTGGAGACCCGCAGATCGAAGCTGAACTTGAAGATGACGATGACCAGCAGAATGAACACGAACATCGAGCTGAACATCTCCTTGGTCCGCCACTCGGCGATCATGTCCTTCCACACGATGGTCAGCGCGCTGCCTATCGTTCTCATAAGGATCCACCTTCGATTTCGGCGCTGCTCCGGCAGTGCTCCCAGTAGGTGGCCCGCAGCTGCTGAGGGGTCAACGACGAACTCGGTGCCTCGAACGCAATCCGTCCCTTGTTCAGGATCACAACGCGATCGGCCCGGCCCAGTCCCCTCTCCAGGTCGTGGGTGGTCATGATGACCGTTCTGGCTTCACGGCGAACGGCATCGAGCAGCACCTCGAGCATCTCCGCCGCTTCCTGGTCGAGCCCCGCGTAGGGTTCGTCGAGGAGCATCAGATCAGGGTTGTGGATGATCGCACGTGCCAGCGACAGACGCTGTAGCATCCCTCGGGAAAGGGTTCCCGCACGGCTTTGTCGCCGCGAGAGGAGGCCCACGGTTTGAAGGACGTCCTTCGTTCGCACGGCCAGCGAGGGTACGCGGTAGAGCCTGCCGTAGAAAGTCAAGTTCTCTTCCACCGTGAGGTTGTCGTAGACGAGCGATCGGTGCGATGCGAACCCGAGCCTCCCGCGGATCTCATGGGAGCTGGAATTCAGGTCCATCCCGTGGACCCGGGCCTCGCCACCGCTCGGCTTCAATAGAGTGGCCAGGATCCGCAGCAGCGTTGTCTTCCCCGCCCCGTTCGGTCCGACGATCGTCACCGACTCTCCGGCTTCGACGTCGAGATCGACTCCGCGCAACGCGTAGATCGGCCCGTATGACCGGGTGAGTCCACGAACGTGGATCATTCGCCCGTTTTCCTGCGGCGCCGACGGATGAATGGGTAGACGAGTACGACGACGACCAACACGGCGACCACGACAATGACGATCACGGTCGTTGTCCCGGGCCCGGCGGCCTGGGAAGCGGCCGGAGCAACCTGCGGCGACCCGGTCCGTTCGAACTCGATCGCCACGGTGGTGCCCGCCGCAAGTTCGGTACCGGAGAACCGATCGTAGTGGCCTGCCTGCATCGCAATCGGATCCCCTTGCACGAGCTGAGGCGCACCGGCTTCAATCCCGATCGCGGCGACGAACACGTCGAGATGGCCGACCGCGTACGGGAACGTCTTCTCGATCGCGTACGGCGAAGCAGAGAAGGGAAGGGTGTAACTGAAGGTTACCTCGGCAGTTCCCGGGAGGAACGGCGCATCGATGTTGAAGCCGTCCTCCGAAATCGTGATGGAACCCGGCGAGAAGCCGCCCAACCACTCGAGGTTCGCGGCTTCGGCCGGAAGCGGAAAACGAATCACCCCTTCCCCGATCTCCGGGTCGTTCGAAACATAGGTGGCGATGCTGGTGTTGGTGAGAATGTGGACCTCCTGCACGTGCAGATGCTCCTGATCTCCATCGATGATCAGGTGTGCCCTGTCCACAACCAGAACACCCTCATCGGAGGTAGTGTCATAGACGGTCAGCGGAATCGAAAGGACGCTCTCTTCGGGGGCGAAGGTCTTCCGTCCGAACCTGTAGGTGATTCCCTGATGCTCGACCAATAGCTGATACTCGTGATCGATCCGTTCGAGATCACGGAACGCGTATCTCCCTTCCTCGCCGGTCGTCATCTCCTGCGGCGGGAGCTCTTCCGTCCCCCGCCAACCGAGGAGCGTCACGAGGGCGTCCGCGATCGGCAGGTCACCCGTCGTCGCGCTCAGCACCTGCCCTTCAATGACACCGTCTGATTGCCCCCATGCTGCTGCCACACCAAACAGGAGAACGGCGAGCAGGGCCGCGGTGATCGCAGCGCTGTGCCTAGGCATGAGCGTCTCCTTCCACGGCGGGTCGACGGGTTGGCCACGCGGCGAGAACGGCGCCAGCGAGGAGGATGGCTCCACCGATCCACAGCCAGCTGATGAGCGGATTGAGAACGAGTTCGAAGCTTGCGCGGCCGTCCTCGTCCAGGCTGGCAAGCACGACGTAGAGGTCCTCGAGCGGCGTGCTCGAGATGGCGACCTCGGTGACCCACGGGCTATCGAGCACCCAGTGGTAGTTCTTCTGCGGTCGTAGCATTCGGGCCCTCGATCCGCCTCGTGCGGCACTCAGAGTCGCCTCGTAGCGGATGTAGCTCTCGCGCGTCTCGGGAACCTCGCCGACCGTATCGACGGAGAACCCCTCGTAGGTCAGTTCGTAGCCTTCGAACTGGATTGATTCCATCGGCGTCAGGGAAACGAGCTGCTCCGACTTGTGCAGCATCGATCCAGTGACCCCGATGACAATGAGAACCACCGCGACATGCACGAGATGCGCTCCGTAGCGGCGGCGTGACGATCGCAGCTGGGCCAAGGCGGCCCCAACGCGTGCCGCTGCTTTCTTCCCCCGTCCGGCTGCCGTCAAATCCTGCACGACGACCGCGGCCAGTGAGACGGTCACGAAGGCGCAGACGAACGCAGCCACAAGGGACGCTGCGGTGCGGACGCCGAACGCCGCAAGTAGGGCGACGGCGACGACGGCTGCAGCAGACGGTACGATGAACCTCCGCACTGTCGTCCCCGGCGTGCGCCCCCAGATGAGCCAAGGACAGATCCCGATTAGCAGGATGACCGCCAGCATGAACGGGCTCGCCACTCGGTTGAAGAAGGAGGCGCCGAGGCTGACAAGATTCCCGCTGACCGCGCGCACCAACGACGGGTAGATCGTTCCCAGGAAGACCACGGCCGCGATGATGCAGAACACGGCGTTGGCCAGCAGGAAGCCGCCTTCGCGGGAGGCGAACCCTCCCGGTGGGGAGAGATCCCGCAGTACCTGCCTGCGGCGAGCGATGAGGGTGAACGCGCCCAGAAGGCTGGCGAGGATCGCCCCGAACAAGTAGTAGGCGATCGGCTGGATCGAACTGGAGAAGCCGTGCAAGTCGGAGACGATCACCCCTCCACGGGTCACCAGCGTGGCGAAGAGGCAAAGCGCGAACGCCAGCGTCGGCAGGATGAGATTCCAGCGCCTATGCCTCCGAACACGCTCCTCGACGATGGTCGAGTGCAGGAATGCTGTGCCGACAAGCCATGGGATCAAGGACGCATTCTCCACCGGATCCCATGCCCAGAAGCCTCCCCAACCGAGTTCGACGTAGGCCCACCACGCTCCGATGAGAATCCCTGCCCCGAGCGTCGCCCAAGCGAACAGGCTCCAGCGGCGTGTCCGTTCGAGCCATTCGCCATCGAGTGTGTTGCTCCACAGGGCGGATAGCGCCGAAGCGAACGGGATCGTATAGGCGGCGTAGCCGAGGAATAGGATCGGAGGGTGCAGGACCATGCCAGGATTCCGCAATAGCGGAAGCATCCCGGCCCCTTCGCTCGGGACCATCGGGTAGACGTCGAATGGGTTACTCGTGAGCAGAATCAGCGCGGCGAAGAATGCGTTGATCATCGACAGAGTGGAGACGAGGTACGATCTGGCCGGATCGGTTCGGCGCCGGAACAGCACCGCGACCCAGGACAGCACCGCGACAAACCAGAACCACAGGAGGAGCGAGCCCTCCTCACCGGCCCAGAAGGCGGAGATGCGATAGATGATCGGCAGTTGGGTGCTCGTGTGTCCGTAGACATACTGGATCTGGAACTGATGTGCCAGCAGCGCGTACAGGAGGATGGCGCACGCTGCCGTGGAGAGCCCGGCGACGATCCACAGCGTCTTCTCGGCGCTGTCGGCCAGCAGGGATGCCTGGCGCCGACGCGCGATGACTGCGGCCAGAGCTCCGTAGCCCGAAACGACCAATGAAAGGATGAGGGCCCACGATCCGATGGTCGCCATCCGCTATTCCTCCTCGTACTTCGAAGGGCACTTGAGGAGGATCGAGGCGGCTTCGAAGCGGCCTGCCCCTCCGTAGCGTCCCTCGACTACGGCCTCAGTCCCGTTCTCGAGAAGATCGGGGCGCACGCCGCGGTAGTCGACGGAGAGCGTTCCTTCCTCGTCCGCTAGATCGAACCGAAGGAGGGTTTCCTCGGCGTCCCATACGATCGTCTCCCCAACCACGGTTCCCGTGGCACGGACGATGCGATCGGAAGGCCCCTCTGCGAGCAGCTCGGTCACCGTTAGGTACGGAGCGGTGGCGCTCTCGATGTTGCTGTATAGGAGCCATCCAATCACAACGACGATGATCGCTCCTCCGGCAAGATACGGAAGACGGCGTCGCCATCGGTCACGATGAACCGCCGGTTGTGATGGTGTGGTCGATTGCACTGTGCAAGCCCCTTTCCGTGTGATTGGCTGGGAGAATCGTACCGATGGGGACTGGCGAAATCAACCGGTGATTCGCTCCTGACAATGGTTTCAGCCAACAGAAGAAAAAGGAGGGC
>CBFCYU010000065.1:0-9270 GCA_965602415.1 uncultured bacterium
GGAGGATGCACGCGTGGGCGGCAATTGTCACCCGAATCTCGTCGGTGATCGTCAATCCTCCGGCCCCCTCGAACCGCTTTTCGGCAAGGAAGACCTGGATGTGCCCCCATAGCTCATCCTGATCGACCTCGGACAATCGCCGGTAGAGCGGGACGTCTCGCTCGAGAATGGCTCTCCATTCCCGGGGACACGGACTTAGCCGAAGGCGGGATCGCCGCCGTTCGCGAAGCCAGGATCGCACTGTCGAGTCTCCTCTCCTCGTGCCTTCCCCGGCGTGCGCTACCCCTTGGCGCCGAAGCTCACCTGCGGGACCGCTCGCTCGGCGTCGTCGATCTCGAAGAACGCCTCCTGTTCGAACCCGAACATCGATGCGATCATGTTCGACGGGAACACCTCGATCCGCGTGTTCAGGTCTCGGACGTTCGCGTTGTAGAAGCGCCGCGCGGCCTGGAGCCGATCCTCGGTGACCGTCAGCCCGTCCTGCAGTCGGAGGAAGTTCTCGTTCGCCTTCAGGTCGGGGTAAGCCTCGACCACAGCGAACAGCTGCCGGAGCGCCCCGACAAGAACGTTCTCGTCACGAGCCTGCTCGGTGGGGGTTCCGGTCGACGCGACGGCGCGCGCACGGGCATCGATCACCGCCTGCAGCGTCTCGCGCTCGTGCGACGCGTAGCCCTTGACCGTCTCCACCAGGTTCGGGATCAAGTCGTATCGACGTTTCAGTTCCGTGTCGATCGCCGACCAGCTCTCGCTGACGTGTTGGCGAAGGCGAACGAGCTTGTTGTACGTGCCGACTCCATAAAGCAAGACAAACCCCACGACCCCAACCACGACGTAGACAGTGATCATTTCGATCCTCTCCCTCCTTCCTGTTGGTGCACGACGTACTCCGGCAGCCGATCCAGGACCCCTTCTACGACGGCGATCGCCGACTCGAACGTCTCGACGTTGAATCGCCGGTTCCGCCACGCGATCACGTGGCGATCGTCGAACTCGATCGAGAACCGCGGCATCGAAAGGAGGAACTCCATCGTCCGCTGGTGAAGCACGTCGTAGGCCCACCGCTTGTCGGCCGCCTTGACGTGGAACTCTCGACTGAACTCGGCCGACTCGAAGTCGATGTCGTCAAGGCCGAAGAACTCGGTCACTCGGTCGAAAACGTTCTCCGAGCGGATCCGCAACGGCTTCAATGGGACGTTGCTGCGGAGGATAATCGCCGAGAAGTGGTGCGTCTGGCGGTTCTTTCCCGAACCGGTGACGTAACGATAGTCGAACGCCGTGACCCGACGCTCGTTCCAATCCCCTTCCGCGATGTTGAACGCGCAGCGGCTGTAGCCACGGCACAGGCAGCCGAACGCCCGATATCGTTCGTCGAAGCCCCTGTCCCGCCCCGGACGAAATGCCAGCCCCTTTCCCGATGCCCACGCCACCAATTCCTTGCGCCGCTTCGCGCCAAACCACACCGCGACGGCGATCACCGCCGCACCGACCGCAATGATAAGGACCCACTGCATGTTCTCCACGCCCTCCTCTCCTGGACCTTTGCTCGTTCCCGCCCTACGTTTCGACTCGGACGCCCCGGCCTCGGAGCCGCTCGATCACCACGGAGGCGGCCGACCCGGACGCGAGGTTGAGCGGCGTGTCGCGCAGGTCGACGACCTCAAGATCCGGGAGCTCGAGAAGCTCGGAGACATCGTTTACCTGCGTCCCGCTTAGGTCGAGGACGCGAAGCTCCCACAGCGGGAGAAGCGGTTCGAGATCACTGATTGGGTTTCCGCTCAGGTCAAGCGACTCAAGGTGCCGCAACGTCGAGATCGGCCAGATGCTTTCGAGTTCATTACCCGATACGTTCAACGCGAGCAGCTCGCCGAGACCCGATAGGGCGCCGACGTCGGTCAGCCTGTTCCTCGACACGTCCGCCTCCTGGAGGTTCGGAAACTGAAGGAAGATCCCGAGGTCAGTCAGATCGACGTCGACCAAGTGCAGCGACCGAAGCTCGGACAACTCCGCCAGCGGCGTGAAATCCTCGATCACCATGCTCTCCAGCCCGAGATCCTCCAAGTCGGGAACCGCGTCGACGACCTCTATAAGGCTGGCGACCTCGACATCGCTCAACCAGATCTCGCTCAGCGCCGCGAGCCACCGGAGCGGGCTGAAGTCGGAGACGTCCGTCGAGACCAGGACGAGTGAGCGAAGCCGCTCCATCCGCCCGAGCGCGGTCAGGTCGAGCGCGCTGGCGCTCTCGAGGTAGAGGTCTTTAAGTTCGACCAGCGCGTGGACCGGATCGAGGTTGCATCGGTCGACGCACGTGATAGAGAGGCTTCTCAGTCTCGCGAGCCGACGAAGCGGCGCGAGGCTCGTCACGGCGTTGCCACGGAGCGCCAGCGTCTCAAGGAAGACGAGCCCTTCGAGTGGGTCGATGTCGGTGATCCCGTTGTCGTTCAACGTCAGATCGATGAGCTGAGGAAGCTGGCGAAGTGGCGTAAGGTCACGGATGGCATTGCCATCCATGTAGAGCCGTTGCAGAACCTCAAGATCCTCCAACGGAGACAGGTCATCGATTTCGTTGCCGCGGAAGTCGGCGTCTCGCAGCGACGTACAATGCCCGATTCCGGCCAGGTCGCTGATGCCCCGATGGTTCGCATCGAGGACCGTCAGCCACGACACGTCGTAGTCGTACAACGTGCCCGACGATCTGAAGATCGCGTCTCGAATCGCACCTTCGAGCCCGTCGTCGGGGAATTGCACCGCGCCCTGAGCGCAGGCCATGCTCGCGACCGCAAGCACGATCATCCCGGCACCGGCCAGCTTCCTCATCCGCCTCGCCACACTCATCACCTCGTTGTTCGTTTCGGCCTCGGCATTACACCACACGAAGCGTGCGCGGAGCAACCCGGCCCTTCACCGAGTATCTACACCGTACTCACCCGGAGTTCACGTGACCACGGTAGCTTCCAAGGCGGAACCTGAGCAGAAGGAGACAGAATGCTACCCATCCGATCGAGGGGGATTCGCGTCGCGATGGCCGGGTTGGCCGTCGCGTTGATCGCCGCCGTGTTGGCCGCATCGATTGCCGCCACAACTGAGGAGACGCAGGTCGAGCAGGTCGAGGCCGGTGAGTACCTGGAACCGATCGCTGTCGCCCCACAAGTGACGCCGGTCGAGGAGGTCGAGATCCTCGAGTATCAGGGAGAGCGTCTCGGCTCGGTGGATGACTTCCGCGAGAATTCGATCAAGGGCGTCCAGCAGGTCGACAAAGCGACGTACACCTTGGTGGTTGACGGGCTCGTGGATCAGCCCATGTCCTGGAGTTACACCGAGTTGGGCGAGATGGAGCGCCTGGCGAAGCTCGTCACGATCCAGTGCGTCGAAGGATGGTCCGTGAAGGCGCTGTGGGAGGGAATCCCACTGGCACAGCTGTTCGAGCGAGTGCAACCCCAAGAGGGAGCAAACACCGTCATCTTCCACGCTGCGGACGGATACACGACATCGCTTCCGCTCGACTTCATCCTCGAGCGCAACTTGATCATCGCCGACAGGATCAACGGGATCGTCCTTCCTCCCAGGAATGGGTTCCCATTCGAACTGGTGGCCGAGGACAAGTGGGGCTACAAGTGGATCAAGTGGATCGTCCGCATCGAGCTTTCCGCCGATCCATCCTACCGCGGATTCTGGGAGTCCCGTGGCTACAGCAACAACGGCAACACGGACGGTCCGAAGTTCGGCGACTAGACGGGCCCGTCGTCATCGGGCAGGATGATGAGGGACAGCCGTTCGATATGAGACACCTCTGGCAACGGATCCATTGTTGGGCCGCCTGGCTCCTGTTGCCGTTGATGCTCCTGCAGTTTCTCTCCGGCTACGCCATGCTCCACTGGCGGCTGTCCGAAGGGATCCTGAGCAGGCCAACCGCGTTCAGGGTACGCACGGCCATCCAACCGTTGACTGTCACCGAGCCCGTCGCCCACGGCCTCCTGTGGGTTCGTCACGCGCTCGCCAAGCGAACGATCGCCAGTCGATGGCTCGACGGAGCGCTCACCGACTTCAGGGCGAGCCTGATCGAGTTCGCGTCGTACGTTACAATTCGAAGATGATCGCGCGAGAGACCTCAGCGAACCACCGAGGACGCACGAGAAGGCCGCGGATCTCCAGGGAGACAAGTGTATATCTCGTCCGCGAGGCCGCCGAGCTCACGCTGCTGGTCGCCGTCCTCGCGATCGTCGGCTCGTTCGCCGACGTCCCAACTTGGGTGCTCGTCGGGCTTCCCCTCGCCAAGGCATTCACGTCGGTGGTGTTCTACGTCATGTTTCTTCGGCGGGTGTTCCGCCGTCCAGCCCGCGCCGGAACGGAGGAACTCATCGGGAAAGCTGCGAAGACAGCGGCTCCGTTGTGCCCGACGGGCCAGGTCAAGGTCGCCGGAGAGATCTGGTCCGCCCGGAGCGCCGACGGCAGCACCATCGCACGGCACGCCAATGTCAAGATCGTCGGGTCTCGTGGGAACACCGTTCTCGTTGCGCGGTCGACCCTCGAAGTGTAGGCAGTCGATGGCCGGCTCTCCGGGTATTGGAATTCGAGCGAAGCCCGCTAGAATGGCGATGTTCCTACGATCGCCACGAAGGCGAACCGATGAGATGAAGGGGGAATCATGAGGAAAGCCTTGCTCGTTGCGTCGGCCGTGTTGCTCCTCGTCGTCCCTGTCGCGGATGCCGTGGAGCTTGGGCCGATCTCTCTCGGATTTCACCTGAATCCCGCCTTGGAGGCGGAGGACGGTCAGCGATCGTGGGGGCTGTCCCTTTCGCTGGGCGTCAGCGCCACGGTCGGAGCGTCAACCAGCGTTGAACTCGTCATGGTGGTCGACTCCGCCCCGTCGAGTCTCGGAGTGACGTTCTCGTACTACCGCCGCCTCGCGGATCCTTTCACCATCGGCGCGGGGCTCAACATGTTCTGGAGGTTCGAAACCGAAGAGACGCTTGTGCGAACGGTCATCGGCGGCTTCGCGCAAGCGTCCGCGCGAACGGAGCTGTTCACCGACTTCTTTGGCGAGGCAGGTCTGTCGTTCCCGCTGATCACGTTCGCGCGGCAGATTCAAGGTTGGGAGATCCTGCCGTTGGCCGAGCTCCCGGCGCTCCATCTGGCCGGGGAATGGCAAGGCTTAGCGAGTTCAGGGATCCAGGGACGGATCACCCTCCAACCGGTGGTCATCGATACGACGCAGTTCGAGGATCCGATCGGGCGAATCAGCGACGATCTCCTCGTCCTGCCGACGTGCTCCGCGTTCCTGCGTTTCCTGCCGTAGCAGCCGCAAGCAGAACACTGCCCGCGAGGCTTCCAAAGAACGAACCCGCCACACGGCGGCGAGCCGGCCGCGAAGAGCGAGACTCACAAACCACTCATCGTTCCCTGCCATTCCCTTCACAGCCGTTCTGCAGACTGTCGATTCACTCAACAGCGGGAGGATTCGACCATGCGCAAGGTAAAGAGGATGGTGTCCATCGGTGGATCTGCGGTCTTCTCGGCTCTACTCGTCAGTGGGTGCATGAGCGGTGCGGCGCTCGGCCTCGTCGACGAGCCTCGAGAGGGGTTCCCGCCGTACGGCGAGATCAGTCCGGAGGAAGCCACCGCGGTGATCCTGGCACTACAGGACGATCCGGGCTTCGTGCTGCTCGACATCCGCACGCCGGAGGAGGTTACGGCCGGGCATCTTCCCGGGACAGTAGATCTCGACTTCCGCAGCGCAAGCTTCGGGGACGAACTCGAGGTGCTCGACCGCGACGTGATCTACCTCATCTACTGCAGGACAGCCAACCGGAGCGGGCAAGCGTTCGACCTGATGATGCAGATGGGGTTCACGAAAGTCTACGACATGCAGGGCGGCATCAGCCTTTGGGGTGAGTTCGGCTACCCGATCTGCGAGGGGGCTCTAGGCGAGGAGCATGCCTGCGCCGGGGAATACCCGACCCTGCCGCCTGGAGCTTGACGCACGGACCAACGGAGGTGGAATCATGGCAATCGACCCGGTCTGCAAGATGACCGTCGACAAGAGCGCTCCGTCGGCCACATCGGAGTATGACGGTGTGACCTACTACTTCTGCGCCCCCGGGTGCAAGGTCGCGTTCGACGAAAATCCGAACAAGTACCTCCGGATAGGCAAGAACCGATCGCTTCTATCGCGGCTGATCCCGATCGGGAGGTCACGCCCCGGACATTGACGCGGCACGCGATCGTGGGATGTTCGCCGATGAGCCAAGGAGAGCGCATGGATCTGAACGGAAAAACGATCGGAATTCTGGTCGAGGACCAGCACGAAGACATCGAGCTCTGGTATCCGCTCCTTCGGCTGCGCGAAGCCGGGGCGGAGGTCGTCGTCATCGGCATGGAGAAGGGGAAGCGGTACGCGGGGAAGCGCGGTTATCCAATGGTCGCCGATGCATCGGTCGACGAGATCTCAGCCGAGGCCCTCTCGGCCCTGATCATCCCCGGCGGGTACGCCCCGGATCGAATGCGGATCCATGACGAGTTGATCGACCTCGTCCGCAAGGTCAACGCAGGCGGAAACGTCGTCGCGATGATCTGCCACGCAGGATGGGTCGGGATCTCCGCCGACATCGTCGCTGGGAAACGTGCCACGTCAGTTCGGTCGATCCGCGACGACATGGTCAACGGCGGCGCAGAGTGGGTCGATGAGGAGGTCGTCGTCGACGGGAACTTGATCACCTCGCGAACCCCGTGGGACCTCCCCGCCTTCTGCCGAGCGATCATCGACAAGCTCGCAGAGACACCCTAGCAGAAAACGTGCATCCCCAGGAGTTCCGGCTGGAAGCCGGAGCTCCCCAAGCAATTCATCCACCGCTTGCGTCGCCCGGTCAGCCATGCGCATGGGTGACGATCACGACGCCCAGGATGCCCCATTGAATCGTACGATGCCGGGCGGAACCTCGCCGTGGCGGGACCCAAGAGGCGGGGGCGGGGTGCTAGAAGAGCGATTCGATCGTCGTCGTGATCGACCAGCCGACCGCCAAGCCGATGATCACGTACCACAGCGTAACGACTCCGAGGACGAACCCGGCGATCGATAGGGCCTTCACCGCCGGCTTCTTCGATCCCATGACAAGCAGGCCGACGATGATTGCGGCGATCGCCACGATCCCGCTGACGATCAACATCTCTCCGGTCAGAACGATCGCCGGGATTCCGAACAGACCCGCCGCGAGGCTCAACGCCCCAAGGGCAAGATCGCGGTGCCGGGGGGGCGCGGTCATGGACTCAGGACATCACGCAGGTATTCTGCGACGATCCGTGCGCGCTGGCGGCTCCCTGTTCTGAAGACGGTCTTCCGACCGCCCGGCCAGGTGAGGACGACCAGGCGCATCCATCCCCGTGTCCACCAATCGATCCGCACGGCAGCGCGCAATGAATCGAGCCGGGCGAGGACACTGCCGCCCCGTTCGCGGAGGACGCCGGCCGCCAGATCGATGACGGCCACATCCGGTATCTCGGTCGGCGGAAGCTTGCGCCGTTTCTTGTACACCGACAGCATCGCCGCGGCGATCAACCCGCCAGCGGCCGCTGCCCCGAACAGGACGATCACTGGAACGTCCAAGCGGACACCCGCGGCCCCCACAAGACCAAAGACCCCGAGCACAGCGAGAAGCATCGCCAGGACCCCGAGCATCCCCATCCCGTAGCCGAGCCACCATGTCCGGCGATTGATAAGCAGGACCTCGTCGTTCTCCCGGCGGATCTCGAACCCACACTCCCCATGGATTTGCGGCATCACGACCTCTGACGAAGTCCTATGGAACCGCGTCGAGTTGGATCTTGCCGGTCCCGCGGCGACTGTGGCGCGTCGTGAAGCCGTCCTGCAGGTCGTGGTAAGCGAGCAACACGGTGTAGGTGTTCCCTGGAACGAGCGGCTTGTCCATCACGTCGCCCGAATCGAGCGGGATGATGAACTCGAGGATCGTTTGATCGGCCCACTGGGCCCCGGCCGAGGAGACGATGTTCTCCACGCTACCGCGGTCGACGTCCGCCATGTGAGCCGTCAACTCGGTTCCGAAGTCGTCGCGGAAGTAGGCCTTCCCGTCTTCGACGTACCCGACGATGAAGTTCGCGCCCTCCATCTGGCGCACGGGATCGAATCCGATCGCCACGTACCCGGTCCCCGGTGCGACCAGCCCGACGCGGAGATACGTCGCGTCGTTCGCCCAGTAGACCTCGATGCCGACGACTTCTGTGCTGTGCGCGTACTCGGTCGCTCCGATCGCGCCGTCGATCACGTAGCCGGTGGGCAGCACGGGTTCTTCCTCGAGCGCGAACTCCGGCTCGGTTGTCGCGTCTGTCTCCGTCTCTTCCTCGACCGTTTCCGGCTCGATCACGGCAGGCTGCTCCGCTTCGGCCACGTCCGGCTCAACATCGACGACCGCCGGAATTTCGGGCATCGACTCCTTTTCGGGCAGCACGTAGGGCAGCAGCAAGAAGACGGCGAATCCCGCCGCGAGAGCACCAAGGATGATCAGCCAAGTGTTGTTCATGATTCCCCTCCTCCCCTTCGTCAGGCCTTATCGACTGTAGACCACTGCGTAACATCGTGCAACAAGCGCAATCCCCGGCTCTCCGTCGAGGGCGATGACACCGATCGACACGTCCGAGGTGGAGCGGCTACGGCGCCGCGTCGAGACGGATCGTCCCGGAGCCGCGCCGGCTGTGCCTTGCGGCGAAGCTGTCGCTCGTGTCATGGTAGGCGACGAGGATGTCGTACGTCTCCCCAGGCACAAGCGTCTTGTCCATTGCGTCGCGCGTCGCGAGCGGGATCACGAACTCCACCGTGGTCCAGCCTTCTTCCTCGCGTCCCGCCGCCTCGAGGATGTCGTTCGTCCCCCCGAGAAGCGTGTCCGCGGTGTGGTCGACCGACCCGTTCCCGTAGTCGTCGCGCATCATCACCCGTCCGTCCTCCACCGCACCAAGGATGAAGTTCGCCCCCTTCATCCGGTGGTCCGGGTCGAATCCGATCGCCACGTAGCCGGTTCCCGGACTCACCAGTCCAACGCGGAGGAAGTTGATGTCGTTCGACCAGTGGACTTCGAATCCGCCCGCGTCCGTCCGATGGGCGTACTCCCCGGGGAAGACCACACCGTCGATCGCCACCGGTATGACAGCGACAGGCTCGATGAAGATCCCGGGCACGTCGACCGGCTCTTCGGGAGCGATCTCGACCGCCGGATCCCCTGCAGGCGCGTCTTCCACGATCACCGATCCTGAAGGCTCCAAATCGAG
>CBFCYU010000066.1:0-8686 GCA_965602415.1 uncultured bacterium
GATTTCGATGAACACGAAGATCGGAGGCAAGCGCCAGTAGAGCATCACGGTCGTGGGTTCCGCGCCCTGAAATGGGAAGAGCAGTAGCCACAAGGCCAGATAGGCTGCCGGAGCGCCGGCAAACAGCGACGCGAACATCCGCTCAGCCGCCATCACTAGTCTAGTCGCGTTCAATGTGGACGATCTCGAAGGGCTCTACGAGGTCCTCGTCCAAAGCGGAGTGGAGCTCTGGCAGATCCAAATCGTCACGGGCATGGGGAACATGGAAGCCCACAACGACTTACTGCTGCAACGGAAGCAGATTCCCGCCATCACGCAGTTCATCCGTGAGATTCGCAACCGTGGTAAGATCTGGACCTACGCCGGAGATGACATTGGTTACTACGATGAACATGAACTGTACCTGCGGAATGACCCGGGCACGCTGGCACCGTGGCGGGGCTGCAAGGCCGGCCTTCGCGTCGTGGGGATCGACAGCGCCGGGAACGTGAAAGGGTGTGAGTCTCTCTACGACGACAGTTTCATCGAAGGAAATCTACGTGAAGAATCTCTCGCTACGATCTGGAACGATGAAGAACGGTTCGCTTACAACCGGCAGTTTGACATATCAATGCTCACCGGCGGATGCGCCGGCTGTGACAAGGGCGCCGTCTGCCGTGGGGGATGCAGAGGGGCATGCCGGTTCACGGCAGGATCGTTGTACGAGAATCCATATTGTGCCTACCCCGGGCGACCTACTGCCAGGGCGTCGGTCTCCACATAGACCACGCGGATTCACCTTCTGTCGGCGTGACATCAGGCCGCCAATCTGACAGTTCACTTGGTTGGCTCACGAAGGGGTAAGGGCAGATCTGAGTCTGACGGGCGCGTGCCACGTTCCGCCAGGCAAGCACGCGTAGCCGTTATTCGTCCTCGGAATCCGTCAAGCTGATCGTCAAGCGGAGCAGAACGAACGGAGGCTTGGCTGTCGGTCCCTTCTACCGAAGTGCATGGCGCAGCGCGCCGACCGGATGTCGCAGCAACATCCGAGGTCCGGCGTAACGCATCACGCGTCGAATCCTCTCGCGGTGATCCGCGTCGTAGCAGTGAATCGAACACCGCCGGCACGTCGGCTTCCTGTCACCGTGCACACACGCTTCGATCTGCCCACGCGCGTAGCACAGCAACTCGCTGCACGACTCGCACAGCGCCGCGCCGTGATGATGCGCAACACAGTACAGCTCGATCATCTGCGCGACCATCCGCGTTTCGTGTCTTCTTCTTCGGATTCTTCTAGGCATAGCGTTCCCGGATGATACGGCCCAGCATTCAGGACCGCAGCCAACGTCAGGTTGCCGGCTCGAGCGTCCTCGGGCCACGGAATTCGTGTCGCGTCCTCATTCCTCTTTGGCAGACTCCGCGCTCTTCGAGACATCCCCTGGACCGCCCGGGTGTCTTGGTACAATCACCGGACAGCTAGGTTCGTGATGCTGCAGCGACCTCTGACGGACATAGGACAGGGGAGGAGTGTAGATGGATACGGTGCGACTGGGGCGAACCGACCTTCGGGTGTCGCGGATCGGATTCGGCGGTATCCCGATTCAGCGGGTGAGCGACGAGGATGCGCGCCGGGTCATCCGCCGAACCTTCGATCTGGGGGTGACGTTCTTCGACACGGCCCACGGCTACGGAACGAGCGAGGAACGAATCGGAGACGCGCTCAGCGTGGAGCGTGACCGAACCATCATTGCGACCAAGACGCCTGGACGCGATCGGAAGACGGCCCTCGAGCATCTTGAGCTCAGCCTCAAGCGACTGCAGACCGGTGTGATCGACCTGTGGCAGCTTCACAACGTCAGCAGCGAGGAGAACTACGCCGAAGTCATCGGTCCGGGCGGAGCGTTGGAGGCGGCGCATGAGGCGCTGCGCGACGGCGTCGTCCGACACATCGGACTGACCAGCCACTCGATGGATGTCGCGGTCCAGGCCGTCGCCTCGGGCTTGTTCGAGACGATCCAGTTCCCGTTCAACTACGTGACGCGGGAGGCCGAAGAGCGACTGATCCCACTGGCCGAGAAACACGACGTCGGATTCATCGGCATGAAGCCGTTTGCCGGTGGCCTGCTCGATGACGCACGACTGTCGATCAAGTACGTCCTCCAGTGGGACAACGTCGTGCCCGACCCGGGGATCGAGACGATCGCCGACATCGAGGGGATCACCGACGTGCTGAACGGCGATCGCCGATTGACCGACGAAGAGCGCGAAGAGATCGAGCGGATCCGAAGCGAAGTTGGGAATCGATTCTGCCGGAGGTGCGGCTACTGTCTCCCGTGCCCGGCCGAGATCCCGATCCCGGTTGCCATGAACATCAAGAGCTTCATCCGACGGTTCCCCACCGAACACGTTCTCGGTGGCGGAATCGCGGACGTCGCCGCGACGGCGGCGACGTGCCTCCAGTGTGGTGACTGCGAGGCCCGCTGTCCGTACGAGCTGCCGATCCGCGAGATGCTGGTCGAGAACGGTGCTGCGTTCGAGGCGGTGAAGGCGTCACACGGCTAGAAGCACGCGATCCGCCAAGAGGCAAGTCCGCGGTAACGTATCCCGGAAGTCTCGTATTGCGGTCCCGGAATCCAGCGACAGCGCTCCGAATCTGTTCGTCGGCATGCCGAAGCAAGGACCCACTCTGGGTCCTTGAGTCCCCGAGTCCGGAAAAGGCGCACGTGAAAGACACAGGGGATGTGTCCTCTGGCTCTTCTGTCTGACGCATCACGCTCGGAATGGCGCATGCGTTCCATGAATCTTCTGAACATAGCTGTTCGTGGGATGACGATGCTTTATACTAAAGTAATGTACAAAGAGGCGCTGATGCTTTGGGGCGTTATTGCGTGTGTTTCCAGTAGGCCGCGCAGTCCTCGAAGCGGGCTTGACAACAAACAGAGAAGGGAATCGCGATCCTGTCAGGAGAACCGTATCGGACACGTTCCTGACATCAGACGCCGCGGTGCCACCTGGAGGTGAGCTTGAACAGGGAGGCGCTGGGTCCGTGGCGGAAGCTCGCAAATCGCAGCACAATGGTGTTTGCCATGCTGGCGCTGATCGGAAGCGGTGTCTTCGCGTACGCCGTCGACGATTACAGAAGGCAACCCACGCGGTTGCATGCTCAAGCCGAACGGACGGCAAGCGCCGAGAGCGCCGAGATTGCAGAGGCAATCAAGACGGAGCTCTTGGACGTCGAACGCGAGGTAGGTGAGATCGTTGGTCTTCTTGAATCAGGTGAGCTAGGCCGAGAAGGTATCGAATTGGAGTTCCGGCAGCGTCTTGACGCAAACGCCGGGCTGTTTGGACTGGCTGCAATCTATGCTCCGCTCCAGGAAGAAGACCGCGACCTCTTCGGCCCGTACTGTAGGCGCGAGGGGAGTGGCATCCGGAAGCTGATGCTCGAAGAGGAGGTTGACTACACACTTCCTGACCCCGGTCCCGAATTCAGTGCAGGCCGTACTCATTGGTATCAAGAGCCCATGAAGAGGGGAACAGCTTGGCTTGAACCCTACTTCTGCGCGCTAGGAGAGACGCTGATGGTCACCTACGGGGAGCACCTCTTCCTCCCATCGACGTCCGGATCCGGGCGGGAAGCTGTTGCTGTTGCAGATCTTGCGCTCGGACGTGTCCGTGAGATTCTCGCTGGTTTCCCGGTTGGGTTGACCGGATACGCGTTCGTCGTCTCCGACGGTGGCCGCCTCGTTGCCCATCCGAACCGGCGATTCCTTGGCCAATCGGTCGAAGGCATCTTGCTGGATGCATCAGAGAGTGGCAAGCCCGACGTGGAAGCTCTCCGTCAGTTTGCCGGGAAGCCGGGGGCATCGCCAGAAGCGGGGAAAACGAACGCCACAGAAGAGGATCCGGCCTTCGTTCTTGTGAAAATCCCGATCGATGCGGCCGGATGGACGCTGGGTACCGTCTATGACCCAAAGGAGATCGTTCAAACGAATGACGCGGAGCGGAGATCGAGGACAGTGATTCTCCTCGCGGTGTTCCCGCTCATCATCGGGATTGTCGGATGCTTCTTCCCCAGCGGAGTCGGCCGGACCAAGCTGTTCGTGATCGCCGGCGTGCTGAGTCTGATGTCCGTCTCCGGGATTGGCCTCCTCTGGCTCTGGTCGATTGAGTATCCTTCGGATACTGACAGCCAAGTTCTCCCCGTCCGCGACGAGAGCACCACCAACGCGGTTCTGGCGCGCCTGCTCCCCAGTGGACCCGACGACGTCCCGAGCGACTGGGAGTTGGCGGATCGAATCGCCACCGGCATATTCGTTCAGTCGGCCAAGTTTCTCGGGCCGTACAACGTGGCAGTGACCGGGTACATCTGGCAGAGATTCGATGATGGAAGAGCCCTCGAATCTGTTCCCGCTGTCGTGTTTCCCGAGGCGGAGACTCTCTCGATGGAGCGCGTGACGATTGGCGACGACTTCGTTCGGTGGTATTTCGAGGCCAACCTGCGTCAGGTGTTCGACTACGCCACGTACCCGATCGACCGCGAGATCATCTGGATTCGTCTGTGGCCCGCCAACTTCGACGAGGCCGTCATCCTTACGCCCGACTTCGCGGCCTACGATGACATGGCGCGCGCGAACAAACCGGGATTGGAAAAGGCTTTCGTGCTCGAAGGCTGGGATTGTGTTGGCACGCATTTCAGCTACCGTGCCAACAGCTACCGCGCCAATTTCGGTGATGCCGCGTATGCGGAGCACAACGATCGCCCCGAGCTGTACTTCAACATCGACGTGCGGCGGAAGTTCATCGGCCCGTTCATCGCCGATCTGATGCCGATGCTCGTCGTGGTCGTGCTGTTGTTCGCGGTTCTGATGATCGAGACCCGAAAAGACGCAGACGGCCTGCTCAAGTGCAACGCTTCCAACTTGCTCAGCAACTGCGCCCGCTTCTTCTTCGTGGTGATCGTATCCCACGTCTACGTGCGGCAGAAGCTGGCCGTACCTCAGGTCATCTACATTGAGTGGTTCTACTTCACCGTGTACGGGTTGCTGCTGCTTCTGTCGCTCAATGCGGTGAGCTTCGCGCGCGGGCGGTATGTCCGATTGTTCGGGCTTGAGAATGCGCAACTGGTCGCCCTAGCCTATTGGCCGATTACCCTGGGCGTCCTGTTTCTGGTGACGCTGCTGACGTTCGTCGGGTAGGCGCGAGCCGAAGCGAGGCGCCGAAAGACGAAGAACTTGCGTTCCCCTCCCCATCGTAGAATCCGGGGGACATCTACTCGATTCACTCCTTGATGGCTCCAGAGATGTGGCATGTGTCCTGTCTCCATGCCGGAGCCCCCATGATCGGCAGCGCAGACGGAACCCCTGAGAATCAACCTCTGCCCCCAGACCTCTTCTCGCAGTAGCGCTGATTGTTGGACTCCTGGCGGGAAGCTGACACCGAAGCTGCGATAGGCTCCAACACAGGGGCGCAGTGAGAAGTTCACCTCTGCCAGACTGCGCGCTTTCAGAGATGTCCCCGTACTCCCGACTGTGGGATGTGGCCCCGATTGCTGTTGGATCTCCTCCTGACTACAAGGTTTCTTTCAGCAGCTCCACCACCAGCCGGTAGGCTGTCGCGACCGCGGGGAAGCAGACGGTCTGGGGCACATCGGAACCCATGAGTTGCTCGATGCCCTCCGGCGTGGTCAGATCGATTCCCGTCAGTTCGCGGCAGTTGATCGTCTCCTTCTCGGCCTCGAAGCGCTTGCGGAACTCCGCTGCCAGGCCGAGGATACTGAACATCTCCTCCATCGTCTCGCCGCGCTCTTTGATCAGGCCGATCGCCATGATGGCGCCAGCGACGGCACCGCAGACGGCACCCGTGTTGCCTACTCCGCCGGCGAAAGCATATGCGATCTTCGGTATGACCTTCTCATCGACTTCGATCTCGAATTCCTCGCACACGGCCAGCAGTACGGACTCCGAGCAGACCAAGCCTTGCGCCATGTGTTCCGTGGCCCGATTCGTCTCCATGGTCTTCCACCCTTTCCTTGTCTGCCGTCCCCCATCACCACCAGAGGGTGAAGCGGGACCGATTGCGTTAAGTCGCCGACTGTACGCCATGTCGTGGGGTGTGACCAGTCGGCGATCAGTCTGGGACGAATTGGAGATGGGAGACCCGCTCCAGGAACCGTGGCCGGTACCCCCGAGAAAAGGATATGACACAGCGGACCCTTTCCCTGTAGACTCGCCAAGGTGAAAGGAGGAACGATGAGCGGAGGGCAGAAGGGCGGTATCTTCGGAGGTAGTCTTGCCGGTGCACTCTGGTTTGGTGGCTGGCTGTTCACGATGGGGTTCGTGCAGCTTGTCTGGTGGAAAGCGATTCTCGGGCTCGTTGTGTGGCCTTACTATCTCGCTGTGTTCCTGAGGTAGGGAGCTAGTTCAGAGGAACTTGGCGGACGCTGGCGACTCGATATACGAGTCGCCAGTTCCACCGAACTCCCGCTTCACGCATCTGTCCGGAAACACCAAGAACAGAGACCTGATCCCGAAACCGGTGTCCGTCAAGGGCTCAGATTGGCTTCCTCATCCGAAAGAGCCTTCGTCCTGGTACGACCAGGCACTTTGGCCACTGCGACTCGACGGTCATCCCGCGGTGCTCGTAAAGCCTGCGAGCCCCCTCATTCCTGGCAGCAACATCGAGCGCCAGTCGAGTCGACCCGCTGTCGCGAGCCCGCTCTTCAATTACGTCTGGCAAGCCCGAGCCGACGCTTTCGCCGCGACGTTCCTTGTCGATGGCAATCGACAGGAGGAAGAAGTCGCCGACGGCGATGGTGTTGAGAATCCGCATCAGTGGTGCGCAGAGCGCTTTGACAGCCGTCATTCGCAAGGCATGTTTGCCCGCGGCCTTCTTCAATGGCTTGTCTGTGAAACGGCGCCGCTGCTTGGCAGTGAAACCCAACGCCATGCCCACGATGGCTTCATCATGTTCCGCGAAGATGACGTCTTGGTGCGAGTAGCCATGGCCGGGGTGGGTGTATGCTTTGGCGAGAATATGCACAGTTTGGCCGCCGAGCATGAGACGGAAGAGGCCCTCGGCTGCTTCGGCGAGGTGGCGGGCGAACATCAACCCTTCATCGAAGGTCGGGTTGGCGGCTCGAAGGATGATCGAATGTTGAGCCATGGTGATCAGGACCTATCCAGCGATCGACATGACACTCGCTTCTTCATCGTGGTTGTCCCTAGTCTACCGACTGCTTCCTGGAACGGACAGCCGATACTCCCAGCGGCGGGTTGAGCCACAGCGATCTCGGGATCTCGATCTCGCGGTCTACCATTGCGACCGATTCGGAGGCGGCCTATGCTCGATCAGGGACTTGGTCTGGGAACGGACTTCGTGAAGGGGAAGCAGCGAGGATCTCAGTGCGAACGCTGGTAGCTTCAGACAGCCCGCCGGATGTCCGCGTGAATCGGGAAGGGCGGCCCTGAGCCTCCGCCGTATGACAGGCGCTGTGATAGACTTCCTCCGCCGGATCGATGGACGTGAGAGCGCGGCCGGGAGGCGGATCGGCTGCGTCCAAGGATTCGTCGCAGATGGGAGGGCAAGGCATGCCGAGCGATCTTGAACGCTTCGTGGAGTGGCTGGAACAGAAGGTGGGCGATGATGCGCGGGAGATCTTCTCTGACAAGGTCATCAATGAGTGTTTCGCCCCCAGCAATCTGGAGCGACTTGCGCGGTCGGACGCACACGCGATTGTGAAAGGCCCGTGCGGCGACACGATGGAGATCTACCTGCTGCTGGACGGCGAGACCATCGCCCACGCCAGCTTCATGACCGACGGCTGCGGGGCGACGGTGGCCTGCGGCAGCATGCTGAGCAAGATGGTGAAGGGGCTGTCTCTGGGTGGTGCGGCGGGGATCGAACCGAATCAGCTGATCGCATCGCTCGACGGCCTGCCCGACGATCACATCCACTGCGCCGATCTGGCGGTGATGACGCTGAAGAAGGCAATCGCGGGGCGGTGAGGCATGTCTTGCCGATAGCCAGCTTGGACTAGGGGGCAGGTCTTTATTCTTGGCGCCCCTCTTCGGCGACTCGATTGGCGATCACGTTGATGGTTGAGCAGTGCAGTCCGAGATGGCAGGCCAGTTCCTTGAGTGTGTACTCGTACACGCGCATCGCCTCGTGGATCTTGTCGTTCCGCGTTGTCTTGTCGTGCGTGTTCTTGAATAGCTCTTCAAGCGGGAGCTTGGCTGCCAACCTCTCGAATCGAGGGATCTCGATCACGGTTCGCCTTTCGTCAAGGAGTGGCGTGACCTGCTCAGCAAAGGAGTCTGTCCCCAGGAGATTCCCTCTGCGAAGCTCATCCCAGACTGAGACGCCGCGTCCGCGCTCAACGAACGTGCGATACGCATGAGTTGCCATGGACATGTCCCTACCGAACTGGGTCAGGATCCACTTCATCGTGAGGAAGCTGGGCACAGCTGCTTGCCCGGCCGTGGCACGATAGCTGCCCCAGCGCCAATCCTTTGCGGATCGCACCATCTTCGCTCGCACCGGATTCAGGACGACATGTCGCGCTAGCTCCGGGAGATAGTTCTCCTTCTCGACAAGGATGGCTTTGAGACGTCCCTGCAGGAGGTGTCCGGTTCTCTTGTTGAGACGGTTGATTCGCTGCGTGTAGACACCATCGAGGTGTCGCATTCCGCGCGAGAGATTGGCGTTGGGC
>CBFCYU010000067.1:0-8567 GCA_965602415.1 uncultured bacterium
AGACCGATGCCCAAGCACCCAGGGATCGACCACACGCCGGTTCTCCGCTCCGAGGTCGTCCGCCTGCTGGCACCGCGCCCGGCGGGCGTCATTGTCGACGGGACCGTCGGACTCGGCGGGCACGCTGAAGCGCTCCTCGAGGCAGAGCCCACCGTTCGACTGATCGGGATCGACCGAGATGAGAAGGCGCTCGAGCGAGCGCGCCAGCGCCTCGCTCCGTACGCCCCGCGCGCGACGTTGTTCCACGCCGATTACCAGGACCTGGATCGGCCCCTGGATGGGATCGGGATCGACCGGATCGATGGACTGATTCTAGATCTGGGGATCTCGTCCTTGCAGCTCGACGACGCGAGCCGAGGCTTCAGCTTCCGCCGCGACGGCCCGCTCGACATGCGGATGGATCCGACGAGCGGACCATCAGCGGCCGAGTGGATCGCTACGGCGCCCCAGACGGAGATCGCCGAGATTCTGGCGACCTACGGCGAGGAGCGCTACGCCGAGCGGGTTGCCCGAGCGATCGACGAGGCGCGACGGCGCAAGCCGATTGATACGACCGGATCGTTGGCGGAGATCGTCCGTGCCGCAGTTCCCGCGGCGTATCGGCGACAGCGGATCGATCCGGCGACGCGGAGCTTCCAGGCGATCCGGATCCACATCAATGGCGAGCTGGACGCCCTCGAGAACGGCCTCCGCGCCGGGTTCGATCGCCTCGCGTACGGTGGCGTCCTGGCCGTCATCAGCTTTCACTCGCTCGAGGACCGGATCGTCAAGCGCTTCTTCCAACACAAGGCGGCTGACTGCGTCTGCCCACCCGAGCTTCCGGAGTGCGTCTGCGACAAACGGGTCGAGGCGGAGATCCTGACGAAGCGGCCGGTGACGCCGAACCCCGCCGAGGTCGAGGCGAACCCGCGAGCACGGAGCGCGAAGCTCCGCGCGGCGCGGAAAGTCGTCTAGTTCAGTCCCGAAGCCGACACATGTCTGCCTTCCGAGGGGCGGCTTGCCCTATTCTCAGGTTCGTGATGCCGTATCGGTCGGGGTCGAGATCGCTTGTCCATCCGTCGAGCCGCTCGCGGCGATTGTCGCGAACCCGGGTGGTGTCGATCGGCACGGTCGCCTTCCTCCTTGTTGCCGGTTTCGTTGCGGGGCTCTGCTTTCTCCACTTGTGGCAGACGACGCGGATCAACGAGCTGACGGCGTCCAAGCAGAGCGCCGCCGACCTACTTGCCGATATCGAGGGAGTGAATCGGGTTCTCGAATTCCAGATCTCGCAGGCGTTCTCGTTGGAGCGGATCGCGCGGATCGCGCGCGAGCAATTGGGCATGATCGAACCGACCGTCGTTCACTATGTTCCCGTCACCACGAACAAATCCGACTGAGCAGACGACGAAGTGGAGGGGGCGGATCGCTGCCACCGTCCTGGTCATATGCCTTGCGGTGATCATCGGGCGGCTGTTTCAGCTTCAGATCGTTCAGCATGCGTCTTGGTCCGCGGCGGCTGCGGCGATTCAGGAGCGAACGATCGAGCTGCCTCCTCAGCGTGGATCGATTGTCGATCGCGACGGCCAGCCGCTGGCGTTCGACGTGAAGGCGATGGCGATCGCCGTTGACGGGATCCACGCGACCGAACCGGACGCACTGGCGCAGATCCTCTCCGAGGAGCTGCGCCTCGCGATGAACGAGGCGAGAAACCTCGTCCAGCGCGCAAGCTACTTCACCTGGATTGCCCGGCGGGTCGACATCGAGACGGCGCGACGGATCGAGCGACGCGCGGACGAGGCGGGGGCGTACGGCTTGGTCCTCATCGACACCTGGAAGCGCTGCTACCCGCAGGGATCGCTGGCGTCAAATGTGATCGGATTCGTCGGGACCGACGGCGCGGGCCTCGAGGGGATCGAGCTGGCGTTCGACGAGCACCTCCGCGGCGAACCCCGGCTGTTCCACGTCCTCGAGGGGGCGGACGGGCGTGCCTACGAGGTCGAGATCCTCGAGGAAGGGCGCCCCGGGAGCGATCTGACGTTGACGCTCGACGCCGAGCTTCAGTTCATCTGCGAGGAGGAGATCGAGGCGGGCGTCTCCAAATTTCGTGCCGACGGGGGGATGATCGTCGTCATCGATCCGCGAACCGGCGACGTCCTCGCGATGGCCCAGGACAAGACCTACGACTTGAACTGGTTCTGGACTTCGGCCGCCGATGTGCGGCGAAACCTCGCCGTCACGTACCTCTTCGAGCCGGGATCGGTCTTCAAGGTGTTTACCGGACTGGCTGCACTCGATGCGGGCGTTGTGTCGGTCGGAGACACGTTCAACGGGAACGACGGGATCGAGGTCTCTGGCCACGTGATGCACAACTCGGGGTATCACTCGTACGGGACGGTGACCTTCGCCCAGATCATTGAGGACTCGGTCAATACTGGAATGATCCGCGTCGCCCAGCGGCTCGGCGAAGAGGCGTTCCACGCCATGCTCGTCGATCTCGGGTTCGGCCGTCCGACCGGGATCGAGCTTCCCGGCGAGGTGGCCGGGATCCTCCGCGACGTAGAGAACTGGTCCGGACTGGCGCTGGCGTCGACGTCGATCGGTCAGTCGGTGGCGGTGACCGGGATTCAGCTTGCCCGCGCGATGGCCGCGGTTGCTAACGGCGGGGCGCTCGTCACGCCGCACGTCGTCGACTTGGGCGGTAGCCAAAGCGAGGGCAACGCTCTTCAAGTCATCGTGTCGAGCGACGACTGCGCGACGATGCGCGGCCTGATGGTCAAGGTGGTCGAGAGTGGGACAGGGACCCTGGCCGCGGTCGACGGCTTCTCGATCGCGGGGAAGACCGGGACGGCGCAGAAGGCGGTCCCCGGTCGGGGCTACGTTGACGGGAAATACACGTCGCTCTTCGCCGGAATGCTAACGTCTGGGAACCCGGAGTACGTTGTTCTCGTTGTCCTCGATGAGGTGAAGACGACGCCGGTGTCGGGCGGGTACACGGCCGGACAGATCTTCCATGAGACGGTGTCGCGGCTGGTGCACCAGGAACAGCTTGTCCCGACGGTCGCGTACTGAGCCGGCCTACCGCCGGAGATGGATCGCCAGCATCGACAAGTCGGCCTGCGACACGCCGGGGACGCGGCAGGCCTGCCCGAACGACTGAGGGCGAACGCGTGCCAGTAGATCGCGCCCCTCGATCGATAGGTTTGCCAAGCCCTCGTAGTGGAAGCCATCCGGAATCGCGAACCCCTCGAGCTGCCTCAATCGATCGATTTCGCGCTCGTGCTGCGACAGGTATCCGGCGTACTTGCCTGAGATCTCCACCTCATCGATCACGTCCGGCGGATGCCCGTCCTTCGGCAGTAGGTCGGTGAGCCGGACGTGCGGGCGGCGGAGAAGCTCGAACAGGCTGGCTCCGTTGTGCTGCAGGGGCGTCGTCCCGCGCTTGGTGAGTCGCTCGTTGAGCGGGTGGAAGGGCCCGATCCGGGTTGTCTTTAGTTCCGAGGACAGCCGCTCGATCCTCGCCCGCTTCTCGATGACCCTCTCGTAGCAGTCGTCCGGCAGCAGCCCGAGCCAGTGACCGAGCTGCGAGAGCCGCAGGTCGGCATTCCCCTCTCGCAGCGAGATCCGATACTCGGCACGTGAAGGGAGCATCCGGTACGGCTCGGTGATCCCCTTGGTAGCCAGGTCGTCGATCAGCACACCGATGAACGCCTCGCCGCGCGACAAGACAACCGGTTCCTCTCCCCGGATGGCCCGTGCTGCGTTGATCCCGGCGAGCAGCCCCTGGGCCGCCGCTTCCTCGTAGCCGGTCGTCCCGTTGATCTGGCCGACGAAGAACAGCCCGTCGATCCGGTCGGTCTCCAGCGAGTCGCGAAGGTGAATCGGGTCGATGAAATCGTACTCGATGTTGTAGCCGTACCGCTCGATGTGGGCGCACTCGAGCCCCTCGATGCTGTGGACGATGGCCTCCTGGACCTCCGGCGCCATCGCGGTATAGATCCCCTGCAGGTAGACCTCGTCGCTCTCCCGCCCCTCCGGCTCGAGGAAGACCTTGTGGCTCGCCCGATCGGGGAACTTGACGATCTTCGTCTCCAGCGACGGGCAGTGCCGCGGCCCCTCTCCACGCATCAGTCCGGCGTAGATGGCGCTCTTCAAAAGGTTCTCCCGAATGATCCGATGCGTCTCGGCATTCGTGTGGGTCACGAAGACCGGGTACTCGTCTGGCAGAACCTGCGGCTCGTTCCAGAACGAGAACGCGAGGGGCGTGTTGCTCGTCGGCTGTCGCTCGAGGCGATCGACGCCGACCGTCCGCCGGTGGACGCGCGGTGGCGTTCCCGTCTTCAGCCGTTCCAGGGTGAACCCGAGCCGTTCGAGCGATTCGGCGAGCCCGTTCGCCGGAGGTTCGCCGGCCCGTCCGGCGGCGTAGCCGATGTCGCCCAGGAGGACGCGGCCCCGAAGGAAGGTCCCAGCGGCGACGATCACCGCGTGGGCGGCCAGCTCGAGCCCCTCGCGGAGGCGGACCCCCACGATCCGGCGATCGCGGACGACGAGTTCCTCGACCATCCCCTCGATCAGGTCGAGGCCCTCCTGTCCTTCGAGAACCCGCTTCCAGACCTGCTTGTACGCCGTGCGATCGGCCTGGGCACGGCGGACCTGCATCGCCGCCCCCTTGCTCGTGTTGAGCATTCGGATGTGGATCATCGCCTTGTCGGTGATCCGGGCCATCGCGCCGCCGAGGGCGTCGATCTCACGGACGAGCTGCGACTTTCCCGGTCCGCCGATCGCCGGGTTGCACGGCATCACGCCGATCTCGTTGAGACTGATGGTGATCAGGGCGGTCGAGGCACCGAGCCGAGCCGCAGCCAACGCCGCCTCACAGCCGGCGTGGCCGGCCCCGACGACGATCACGCCGTAGGTTCTCATTCTCGAGGGTTTCCGGGGCGAACTCTTCTAGTCCTTGCCCTTCTCCTTCAGCCAGTTGAACAGCTCGATCGGGACCGGGAAGACGATCGTCGTGGCGTTCTCGGCCGAGATGTCGTTCAGGGTCTGGAGATACCTCAGCTGCAGCGCCGCCGGGTTCCGCTCCATAATTGCCGCCGCTTCGCCGAGCTTGGTCGCGGCCTGTTGCTCGCCTGCGGCGTTGATCACCTTGGCGCGCCGGTCACGCTCCGCCTCGGCCTGCCGCGCGATCGCGCGCTGCATGTCGCTCGGAAGCTTGACGTCCTTGATCTCCATGTTCTTGACTTTGATCCCCCACGGATCGGTCTGCTCGTCGACGATCTGCTGCAGCTGCATGTTGATCTTCTCTCGCTCGCCGAGGACCTGGTCGAGCTCGAACCCGCCGAGGACACTGCGTAGCGTCGTCATCGCGATCTGGCGCGTCGCCTCGAGGTAGTTCTGTACCTCGACGATCGCGGCGCTCGGATCGAGGACGCGGAAGAACAGCACCGCGTTGACCTGGGTCGAGACGTTGTCCTTGGTGATCACTTCTTGTGGCGGGACGTCGAGCGTGACCGTTCGCAGGCTGACCTTCACCATCTTGTCGACGAGCGGGATGATCAGGAAGATCCCGGGTCCCTTGGCCCCGACCAGCCGGCCGAGGCGGAAGATGACCCCTCGCTCGTACTCCCGAACGATCTTGATGGCATTAACGAGGAACAACAGCACGAAGACGACGATGGCTCCAACTGCTGTATACATTGGCTCTCGCCTCCTTGAGTGGATCGCGGTTCGATCCTCTCCGATGGTAGGCGGGGCATCGGTTCGTGTCAATCGTTCGCGGAGATCGACCGGTTCGATATACTCTGCACGCGATCTGCGCAAGAGAATGGAGGAACATGGCACGTCGCTGTCTGATCGCCGGGAACTGGAAGATGCACAGGACGCCCGAGGAGACTCTGGCGTTCATCGAGGCGTTTCTGCCGAATCTTGCTGACTCACCGAACGTGGAGGTCCTCCTGATGCCGCCGTACACGAGCCTCGAGTCGGCCGGCCGCCGACTCGCCGGCTCAGCGGTCCGCCTCGGAGCCCAGGACCTGTTTCACGAAGCATCCGGGGCGTACACGGGCGCGATCTCCGCGCCGATGCTCGCTGCGTGCGGGTGCCGCTACGTGTTGGTCGGGCACTCCGAGCGACGGCATGTCTTCGGTGACGACGATGCGATGGTCCGGCGAAAGCTCGATGCGGCGCTCGACGACAGACTGCTCCCAATCCTGTGCGTCGGTGAGACGCTGGAGGAGCGGCGATCCGGCGAGACCGAGGCGCTCCTGACGCGGCAGCTGGCCGCCGCACTCGAGGCGATCGACGTAGGAGCGATGGAGCGAATCGTCATCGCCTACGAGCCAGTCTGGGCGATCGGCACCGGCGAGACGGCGACGCCGGGCCAAGCGCAAGAGGCAATTGCCGGGATCCGCGCCTGGATCTCCGCTCGATTCGACGAACCGACCGCCGAGCGTGTCCGGATTCTGTACGGCGGGAGCGTCAAGCCGGAGAACGCCGCGGAGCTTCTCTCTCAACCGGATATCGACGGCGCGTTGGTCGGCGGGGCGTCCCTCGACCCGAGCGCGTTCACGGCGATCGTCGACGCGGGACGACGTGTGGAGGAGGGGCGATGAACATCTTCCGGACGATTCCGAATCAGATCACCCTCTCTCGGATCGCATTTGTGCCGCTGTTGGTGTTCCTCATTCTGTTCGAGTCGAACGTCACGCGGATCCTCGCGATGATCCTGTTCTTCCTCGCTGCCGTCTCCGACGCCGCCGATGGGTACATCGCTCGTAGCCTCAACCAGACGTCGCTGTTCGGGAAATTCGCCGATCCGATCGCTGACAAGCTCCTGATTGCGGGCGCGCTGATCGCCTTGCTGCAGCTCGGCGAGCTGGGTGCGTGGGCGGTGATGGTGATCATCGCGCGGGAGTTCCTTGTGACCGGCCTGCGGATCCTCGCGGTCTCCGAGGGAGAGGCGGTCGGAGCGAGCTTCCTCGGGAAGGCGAAGACCATCTCGCACGTTGCGCTCGTGCTGACGATTCTCATCGATCGCTCGTTCGTCTTGGGACACGGGGGAGACGTGGCCAAGGCCGTCTGCCTCGGCTTAGCGTTGGTGCTCTCCGTCGTCTCGGGTGCCGAGTACTTCTACCGCTGCCGCCGGCTGTTCGCCCGAATCTGACGTCAGAGTTGACCGGTGCAAGGCGGCACGACGGCCGGCCGGCGGAGCCGCCGCACCCACCCGTTCGACCCTGCCAGCGGACGCGCTAGAATGGGAATCGGGAGGGCCGTCCACTGAGAACTCGCAGCTCCGTCTTGCACTACCTCGGCGTGATCCTGGTGGCGTTCTCGGTGCTGCAGGCTGCCCCGTTGATCGTCAGCGCGATCTTCACCGAGACGGTCCGATTCCCGATGCGGATCTACGCCATCCCCGCGGCGATCGCTGTCGGCCTCGGTGTCGGCCTGATGGTCCTTTTCCGTCCTCGGGTCCTGTCGGCCGGGGCGGCGATGGCGATCGGCGCGCTCGGGTGGTTCGTGCTCTCACTCGTTGGTGCGATCCCGTTCTGGCTGGCGCTCGACATCACGTATCTCGACGCGTTCTTCGAGACCGTCAGCGGATTCACGACGACCGGGGCGACGATCCTCACGGGGCTCCGCCTGCTGCCGAAGAGCCTCCTGCTGTGGCGCGGGATGACGCAATGGATCGGCGGGCTGGGGATCTTCACGCTGTTCCTGTTCGTGATCCGAGGGGGGGGGCAGCGCCACGTTCTCCTCGGCGCGGAGGCGCACAAGGCGAGGTCGGAGCGGTTCTCACCGGGCGTGTTCACGTCGCTTCGAATCCTGTGGACGGTCTACGGTGGTCTGACGATCGTCTGTGCGCTCATCCTGTGGGCCGAGGGGATGACCCTGTTCGACGCCGTCGTCCACGCGATGACGACGTTGTCGACCGGCGGGTTTTCGACCTACGACACCGGCATCGCTCACTTCTCGGCGGCCGGAGTCGGTCACGCCGTCGCGATCGAGTACACGATTCTCGTCTTCATGGTCCTCGGTGGGACGAGCTTCCTTGTCCATTGGGGGCTGATCCGCCGCCGGTGGCGGGCGGTCCGGAAGAACACGGAGCTTCGGGCGTGGCTGCTTCTGCTTCTCGCCGCGTCGATCCTGGTCGTCGTTGGGGATCGCGGGCGGATCGCCGAGATCGGCATTCACCAGCACGTCAGGCAGTCGCTGTTCCACGTCGTCTCGATCGCAACGACGACCGGGTTCACGATCCGCGAGCTGGCATCCCCCTGGTTCTCGCCGCTCACCGCTCAAGTCTTCTTCCTTCTGATGATCATCGGCGGCTGCGTCGCCTCGACGTCCGGAGGCCTGAAGGTACAGCGGGTCGCCGTTCTCGGCCGGCTGATCCGCCGCCAGCTGCGAGAGTCGAGCCGCTCGCCGCGGGAATCGAATCCGCTGACGTTCGACGGTCGGATCGTCGCATCGACGGAGGTGGAGCGTACCACGTCGATTGCCGTGCTCTGGCTTGGGTCGATCGTGCTCGTCTGGATCGCCACGCTTCTGCTGTCGGATCTTGGAGCGTGGGAGTCGCTGACGGCCTCCGCATC
>CBFCYU010000068.1:0-8503 GCA_965602415.1 uncultured bacterium
CTCAACTCGCCCCGGCGTGATCCTCGGGAGCGCTGCGTCTTTCCGGAATCGAGCCCTTCTCGCTCTCACAGGAATCGTTCCCGTTAGAGTCACGGACGAAGGGGGGGCGATCCGACCCGGAGATCTCCTCGTGACCTCGTCGACGCCCGGATGTGCGATGCGGTGGGCGGGCTCTGGACCGTGCTCCTGTGCCCTGGTCGGCAAAGCCTTGGAGCCAATGGACGGCGAGCAAGGGATCATCCTCGTTCTCCTCACCGCGCACTAGTAAGACATTGGTTCGTTTGGATGGATGAGGCCGCGCCCACCAAGTACTCTGTCAGCCGCCGTGGAATCGAATCCTGAACCGCAACCCGCCGGTCGGAAGCGCGCCATTCCGCTCGCTGCCTCGACGCTGTTCATGGCCAGCTCCGTCGGCGGCCTCGGGCTCGTCATTCAGCTGTATCTGAAGTCGCTCGATGTCCCGACGTTCTTCATCGGCTTCTCGATGACCCTGAACTCGGTCGGTCTTCTCATCGGCGCGTGGCTGTGGGGAACGGTTTCCGACTATGTCAAGCGCCGTCGCCTGCTCGCGTTCCTCGCCCTTGGGCTCGCGTCATTGATCGGAATCCTGACTTTGCTCCCCCCGATGGGGGTGGTTCTCGGGACGGCCCTGTTCCGATTCCTCTTCTTCTCCGGCTTCGCGGCCGTCGCGATCGCGATCATCTCCGCCGCAAGCCGCGTCGAACGTCGCGGGAAGAACCTGTCGTACATCTCGTCCGCCAGGGCGTTCGGCTTCGCGCTGGGGAGCATCGCGGCAGGTGTGGTATTGCAGCTGCTCGGCTATCGATACGCGTTCACACTCTGTGCAATCCTCCCCCTGGTCGCCTTCGCCCTCCTCTGGATGCTCCCTTCGGAGAACCCAGTGCAGCCGCGCGAGAAGGTGCGGGCGTGGAAGGCGGTCTTCTCGGCCGGTGTGGCCGACCTCTACGTCGCCACGATGCTTCGGCAGATGGCGATCTTAGGAACGTTCTCGCTGCTCTACGTCCACATGGACTCAATCGGGATTGCGCCGGGCGTCATGGGTGCGATCAGCGCGACGAACACGGCGACGCAGGTCGTCGCACTCCTCCTGTTTGGCTGGCTCTCCGACCGCGTCGGGCGGCGCCCGATCTTCATGCTCGGATTCGGGCTGTCCGCGCTGACGCCGCTTGTTTTCGTCTTCACGGCGAGTGTCTGCGGAATGATCATCGGCTACGTCATGCTCGGCATCTCGTTCAGCTCGATGTACGTCGGCGCGACGGCGCACATTGGCGATCGCATCCCGCACGAGCAACACGGTCAGATGATCGGCCTTTTCGAATCGTCGCGTGGATTGGGTGGCCTGTTCGGACCGCTGATCGCCGGGGCGACGGTGCCGGTCATCGGGTTCAAGGGGATGTTCCTCGTGATGACTGGGATCGCGGCGCTCGGCTTGCTCGTGATGCTTGTCGGCCGGCTCGCGGATCGCCGTTTCGGCGAGCCGCCGACGTCGTAGCAGATCGTCGCGGCGTCGCGCGTCCCTTGGGCTGTTTCACGCTTGGCGATAGAGTCACTCGCTAAGGCGATCCGATGCGCGTTGTCACGATCCTTGCCGGTTCGAGGCCGGCAGGGAACACGGGCCGAATCCTCAAGGTGGATCGAACGGCTCCTGCGCGATGGGAAGTGCGCCGCCCAGCTGATCACTTGCGTCGGGGCGAGGGAGACAGCACCGACATGACGCGAGGTTCTACCGGCGAGTCCTCTCGATTCACCTGAGACGCGCCCTGTGTCATAATGACGACTGATCCGGACGTCTCAAGAGGAGGGCCAATGCAGCTTACGCTTCGGGAGGCACTCACGCTGGCAGAACCCCTGCGCAATGCCCGCGTGGTTGCTGGGGAGGACGGCCTCGACAACGTTGTGAGTTCCGTCAACGTCATGGAGGTCCCCGACATCGTCGATTGGGTGCATTCAGGCGAGCTTCTCGTCTCGACTCTCTACCCGCTGCGCGATGACAAGGCCGCTGTTGAGAGGCTGATTCCGCAGCTTGCGGAGAAGGGGCTCGCGGGTCTGGCGATAACTCCCGAGTCCTACATCGACGAACTCCCGAAGTCGATGATCAACGATGCGAATCGGTTGGGCTTCCCGTTGATCGAGCTTCCGCCGCGGGTGTCTTTCGTGGACATCATTCAGCCTCTTACGTCGAAGATCCTGGATCTTCAAGCAGACGAGTTGCAGCAGTCAGACGCGATCCTCCGGCGTTTCCTGGATCTTGTTTTGGTGGGCGGCGACTACTCAGACATCGCACAGGTGATCAGCGAGGTCGCTGGTCTTCCTGTGTCCATTGTGGATCGGTTCCGCCGCGTTCTGGGGCAGGGGGGCAATGTGGGCGAGTCCATGGCGCAGGACTTCATGGACGAAGATCGGGCGGGAGAGCGGTACCTTGGAGCTGCGTACGAACTTGAGAACGCTACGGATCAGCGCGGCCAGTTTCCACGACTCAAGGCGATCGAAGTCGGTGGTCTCGAGCTTCACAGCCTGGTGTACCCAGTAGAGGTGAGCTCAACATCCCTTGGCAGCATCATCGTCTGGGAACACACCAGCCCGGAAGTCGATGCGAGAGCGCTCATGGCCATCCAGCACGGGGCAACCGTCGTGGCGCTGAAGATGATGGAGACGCGCTCGATTGGGCAAGTCGAGCAGCAATTCCAGAATGAGATCCTTGAGGGGTTGCTCTCGGATCAAACTGCGGCTCAGGCAAGTGCGCTTCAGTTATCGGAGGGCCTTGGACACGGGCTGAAGCCGCCGTTCGCGATTCTTCTCGTCGGATCGGATGTTCCATCGCACAGGCTCCTTGCTTCGAGGGAGCGGCTTGAGCAGAGCCATGTGGACGCCAGCCTGCACCTCGCACAACGGTACATCCGAAGCTACCGAGACGGGCTCTCGTTCTGGCGGCGTGGCCCTCACCTGATCGTCTTCTGCCCACTCGGTACTCGGGATCTCGCCGATGCGCAGGAGTCGATTGTGCCAATGCTGCGGGAAGTCTGCGCACGAATCGAGACGGAGAACACCCCGTACACCGTGTCCTCGGGCATCAGTCGTCCCGTTGAGGAGATCGAGCGTTTCCGTCAAGCGTATGAGGAGGCGAAGCAGAGCTTCGAGATTGGCCGGGCGCTGGCTGGCGACAAGAGCAGCACGGTCACGCATTACGATGAGCTCGGCTTGCTGCGGTTCGCGCAGGTGTCGGAGACCTCGGTCGGCATACGCAATTACTGCGTGGACATGCTGGGCCCGCTGCTCGAGCATGATCTGCACAGCCCGGCACGTCTTCTTGAGACCCTTCGAGTGTTCCTCGACTCGAATCAGAATCACGCCGAAGCCGCGCGCGTGTTGGGGATTCACTACAACTCGCTTCGCTATCGACTGAAGCGGATCCGCCAGTTGATCGGCGACATCTTCGAGGAGCCGCAGAAGAGACTGGCGATTGAAGTCGCGCTCTATCTGTATCCTCTGCTTGAGAGCGGCCCGTCATCCGCCGAGCTGCGCGACGTCTCGCACTGATCCAAAACCAGGACATCTGGCTTGGCCGCAGTTGTCAGCTATTGACAAATCTAATGCGCTTCCTTGTCGCGGTTTGACATTCACTTGAGGCGCGAAAGGTTCCATAATGCATGCGGATTGGGAGGCGCGTTTCTTGTTGAGTACGCTTGCATCATCGCTCGAGATTGCACAGGCGCGGAGTGATCCACCATCACTTGCACAGCCGGGGAGATCATGACCGATCGTCGCGATGTGCCAACAGCGACTGAGCCCCCACATTCCGATGGCGGCGTCCCGATCGTGGGGCTTCGAGGCATCACAAAGCGGTTCCCGAACGTTACTGCAAATGACGCAGTAGACTTGGACCTTCTCGCCGGAGAGGTGCATGCGCTTCTCGGGGAGAATGGCGCAGGCAAGAGCACGCTGATGAAGATTCTCTACGGCTTCTACAACGCCGACAGCGGCTCGATCGCCGTCGATGGAGAGGAAGTGCGGATTGGATCTCCCCTGGACGCGAGGAAGCTTCGCATCGGAATGGTGTTCCAGACCTTCACCCTCATTCCGGCAATGACTGTCGCGGAGAACATCGCGCTGTATCTCCCCGATCTACCCGCACTGCTCGATAGCCGGCGGATCGCCGAGCAGATTGACGTACTGGGGAAGCAGTACCACTTGGAAGTCGATCCCCACGTACCTGTTCGAGATATCGCGATTGGTGACCAGCAGAAGGTTGAGGTCCTGAAGCTGCTGGTCGGGCGTGCGAGGGTCCTCATCTTCGATGAAGCGACTCGGGTGCTCGCTCCTCATGAGATCGATGGTCTCTTCCGAATCTTCGAGAGTCTCAAGGCGGACGGGTATGCCATCGTGTTCATTACCCACAAGATGCGCGAAGTCCTCGCGTGCGCCGATCGGATCACCGTGATGAAGCGCGGACGAGTTGCCGGAACGCTGACTCAGTCAGAGGCGACGGAGGAGAGACTTGTGGCTCTCATGTTCGGCGATGCATTGCCAGAAGAAACCCGCCTGCCCGCGGGGGAGCGTGAGACGGACGGAGATCCACTCCTAGAGCTTCGCGGCGTTACCACAAGATCCGAAGGCGGAGGCCTTCGGCTCCAAGACATCTGTCTTGAGATTCATCCCGGCGAAATCGTGGGAGTTGCTGGAGTATCGGGAAACGGGCAGCGGGAGCTCGGCGATATCATTCTTGGGCTCATCAGTTGTGCCCGCGGCCAGCGATTGCTGCAGGGTGTCGACGCAACGTCATGGACTGCCGGGCGCATTCGGGCAAGTGGCGTAGGATTCGTCCCCGAAGACCCCCTTGGCATGGGCGTTGTCCCGTGGATGACGGTGGCTCAGAACGCCGCTTTGGGAAGTGTGGAGACCTACGCTCGGCGCGGTGGGCTGTCTCTTGACTGGGATCACGTGCAACGTGACATCGGAGCCTCGTTCGAGGCATTGTCCTTCGAGCCTCTCGATCCCTGGATGCCGGTCCGCACGTTGTCGGGCGGGCAGCTGCAGCGGGTAGTCCTAGCCAGGGAGCTTGGACGAGAGCCGAGGCTGCTTGTCGCCTCCTATCCGACGCGCGGGCTTGATGTGCGTAGCGCCCTAGCTGCTCGCCGAGTTATCGCTGAGCTTCGGGCCCGTAGAGGAGGAGTGTTGCTGATCTCCGGGGATCTCGATGAGCTTTGCAGTTTGAGCGACCGACTCGTTGTGCTTCACGAGGGCAAGATCGTGGGTGAATTCCTGCCACACGAGATTGACAGGCACAAGATCGGCCACTTGATGACAGATTCCGGGAGAACGGATGAATAGGATGTTCGCGCGAAGCGCCCGAATCGTGAGAACGGGATGGGCGATCGCCGTGGCACGGTATGCAGTGATCCTCGCAGTTGCTCTCATTGCGTATGCCATTGTCCTGCTGCTGGCAGGCAAAGACCCGATCCAGGCGTACGCGGATACGTTCTCATTCGCACTAGGTACCCGTTATGGATTCTCAGAAGTCATCGTCAGGATGATTCCTCTCTTGCTCACTGCGGTTGCCGTCGCGCTGCCCTCAAAGCTCGGCCTCATCAACGTCGGCGGCGAGGGACAGCTCTACATGGGAGCCTGGCTCGCCACATGGGGAGCGATCACCTTCACCTCACTGCCGCAAGCGATCTTTGTCCCTCTGCTCATCGTATTGGGGTTCCTGGGGGGAGGAGCTTGGGCCGCAGTTGCCGGATTCCTCCGCGCTCGAGGATGGGTGAATGAGACGATCACGACGCTTCTGATGAACTACGTCGCGCCCTTGCTTGTCGGTTTCTCTGTCTACGGGATGTGGCGATCCCGAGAGATGGGATCCTCGGCGTTTCCTCAGTCCGTTGCGTTTCCCGATGCCGCTCGGCTACCACGTTTCTTCGGCACACGTGTTCATCTAGGGATTGTCGTCGCGCTCGTGGTCCTGTTTGTGTTCTGGTTTGTGATGGAACGGACGAAGTGGGGTCTGAAGATGCGCGCGATTGGCGGGAATCCCGAGGCCGCGAGGAGGCTGGGCATTCGTCTTGGGATCTACATCGTTGTGATCATGTTCTTGGCGGGAGGGATCGCGGGCTTGGCGGGAATGGCTGAGGTGACTGCTCTCCATGGGAGACTGCGCGCTGGCTTCTCTCCGGGCTACGGCTTCATGGGATTCCTGATCAGTTGGCTGACCGGCGGGAGTGCCGTGGGGATTCTCACGATGTCATTCGTACTGGCCGTCGTCTTCTCAGGAGGAACGTTGCTTCAGATCACTCAGGGGGTGCCCTTCGCTGCGATCAATGTTCTGATGGCGATCATCCTGTTCGTCGTATTGGCGAAACCGAGGCTCGTGTGGGCGGCCCTGAGGAGGAAGTCATGACCTGGATCCTCATCCGCGGAGTGCTCTCCGGCACGATCATGTATGGCGTTCCTCTCCTGTATACGACCTTGGGCGAAGTGATAGGGCAGAGAGCCGGGATGGTCAATCTGGGGCTGGAAGGCATTCTTCTCATCGGCGCATCCGTTGGGTTTGCGGTATCCATCGAGACGGGGAACCCGTGGATCGGCATCGCAGCGGCGGCGATTGCCGGCGCCCTATTCAACCTCGTGTACGCGTTCTTGGTCGTCACGAGGAGAGCGAACCAATTGGCCAGTGGACTGGCTGTCATGTTCTTCGGCATGGGTGTAAGTGCGATGATCGGGAGGCCCTATGTCGGCGCCGGCAGCCAAGGACTCACCCGCTATCAGATTCCCGGAATCTCTGGCCTCTCGTGGGCAACGAACACGATGTTCAGCTACGACTTGTTGGTCTACCTGGCGATTCCAGTGGCCATTTTCGTCTGGTGGATTCTGTTTCGGACACGGTGGGGATTGAGTTTGCGAGCGGTCGGCGAAAGCCCGTCTGCAGCGTTCGCCGCAGGACGACGGATCTCTCTGCTGAAGTATCAGGCGGCCATGATGTGCGGCCTGCTGGGCGGGATCGCGGGCGCGCACCTGTCGATCGCGCTGGCGCGCACTTGGAGCGAGGGGATGACGGGGGGAAGAGGATTCATCGCCGTTGCGCTGGTGATCTTCTCCAAGTGGCACCCATTGCGCGCGATTGTCGGGGCGATGCTGTTTGGGGGCGCCGTGACGCTGCAGCTTCAACTGCAAGCACAGGGCTCCTCGATCTCCCCGTTCCTTCTCAACATGATTCCGTACGTACTAACACTGGGAGTTCTCTTGATCTGGGGTGGCGCACGTAGGTTCGCGGCACCAGGCGCTCTGGGTCGCGTGTATTCGGGAGAGGAGTAGGGCAGGTGAGCTTTCAAGTTGCTGAGGGTCTACATCTCACAGCTCTCGGCTGCGGGAGGTGATCAAGGCGGACAAGTTGCAGCGAGTCATCCACTGGATCGAAGTGTGCAGTGAAAGACGTTTCACGAGGAGGAGAGTCATGAGAGCGAGAAACACCATAGCCCTGGCGATGCTGGTCGCGTTTGGCGTGACCATGCTGATCGGAGGGCTGACCGTTGCGCAAGAGCCGAGTCTGATCATCGGTCTGATACTGCCGGGACCGAAGAACGATGCAGGCTACAACCAGACGTTCTACGACGCGGTGCTGGAGGTCCAGGAGAACATCCCGACCGTCGAGGTCATTGTTGCGGAGTTCGTTGCCGATGCGGACGCGGAAAGCGCAATGGAGACGATGATACAGCAGGGCGCGAAGATGATCCTCCCGTGTGGATTCGCGTTCCAGTATCCGGCTCTGGCCGTTTCCGAACGTCACCCGGATGTCGTCTTCATGCACCCTGGAGGCTGGGAAGTCACGGGCAACTTCAGCAATTTCTTCGCCACAACGCAGCTGCACTTCTATCTGATGGGCGTCGCGGCCGGCATGATGACTGAGACCAACAAGATCGGATTCATTGCGGGTATGCCGCTCGGGTACATGGCAGGAAACGCCAACGGATTCCATCTTGGGGCAAGAGCCGTCAATCCGGAAGTTGAGACCCATCTGCTTCTCACGTTCAGCTGGTACGATCCGATGAAAGAGGCGGCGGCGGCACAAGCCCTGCTCGATCAAGGATGCGACGTCATCACGTGCCACCTGGATTCACCTGTCTCCGTTGTTCAGACGGTGGAAGCCGCGGGTGCGTACACGATTGGATTCATGTCCGAAGGTGCCATGGAGTATGCCCCCAATGGCTGGATTACTGGCCTTACGTACTCCTGGGGCAGCTACTTCGCCGAAAGCGCGCAAGCCGTGATCGATGGAACCTGGCAGACGGGCTTCATCCGCAGGGGACTTGCAGAGGGATTCCTCGAGATCGCCCCGTTTGGCGACGCAGTCCCTGACCGCGTCCAGCAGCTCGTGCTCGCGGTCGCTGAGGGCTACAAGGCCGGCTTCATCGATACGTTCATTGGGCCGATCAAGGACCAGGACGGAGTCGTCCGCATCCCCGAAGGAGAGTTCTGGGGCAATGACCAGATG
>CBFCYU010000069.1:0-8497 GCA_965602415.1 uncultured bacterium
GCCAAGTGGAGAGCATTCCCGAGGGGATGTCCGAGGAGATCTCGCCGTCAGTGACCGCGGCGATCGGGCAGGCAGCGGAGCTGATCGCGGAACACTTCCTCCGAGAGCCAGTTCCGAGGGAAGCGAATGCGACGTAGAGAGGCAAGCAGAATGCCCGAAGGTTTGGAGACGGCGTCCTGCGAAGAAGAGACGTCCCGGCCGGGGGGCACGTGCGATGCGGACGGGCAAACGAGAGAGACGCGCTTCGATCTGGCGGGATGGAGGATTGCCACAAGCAGCCGGCTGCGCAGATGCGCGAGGCGCTCCGCGTCGAGAAGCTGCTGAAGATCGCATGAGGCTGGAGAAGGAATCGATCGTGTTCTATCTCGGCTTGCGCGATCTGATCCCGGCAGAGCTCGGCAAGGACAAGCGCAGAAGGAAGAGATGTTGCGCTGTCGCGCGGCCAACTCGCCACACTCAGGTAGCACGCACAACTCAACGCCCGTTTCGGCCCGTCCCGCGCCGGTCAAGCGCGGGCCCCCTCTGAGACGCATGGTTATTCGAACTCACAGGGAGCTTGCATGTGGAATCCTTGAAACAGTCTGGAGGCATGGGTATGATGCCGCGGTTTCCGAGGCGCTGGAGAGAGGCGATTTGATGTGGCTTCGCGATGACTGGGGGCGTCGGTGGGGTCTCTCCGCGCGGTGGTTCGTCGGAACCCCCGTTTCCCTTTCGAGGATTGTCAAGTATCCAGGTCAATCGGACTGAGCGCAGCGAGGGTGTGGTGATCCCGAACACCGTCGAAAGGACGGATAAGCACATGACAAGTCCACGCATTCTGATCGTCGACGATGAACCGATCGTCCGAGAAGCGATCCGCGATTGGCTGGTCGATGCAGGATACAGCGTCACAACCGCGGAGACGGGAGAGCGAGCGCTCGAGATCGTGGCCGAACAGGACTTCGGACTCGTGATCCTCGACGTACGTCTGCCCGGCAAGACGGGAATCCGCGTCCTGCAGGAAATGAAGGAGATGAAGCCTGACATCAAGGCAATTATCATCACTGCGTACGCTTCGCCCGACATGCGTACCGAAGCGATGGAACTGGGAGCGATCCACTACCTGACCAAGCCGATCGCCCCCGATCAGCTCGAAAAACTCGCACAAGAGGCGCTTTCCAGCTAGGCGAGCGCAGCAGAAGGAGGCCACAGCGATGCGAGAGCACTCGGTTCTGGTCGTCGACGACGAGCCGATCGTGCGCGAATCGATTCGGGATTGGTTGACCGAGGCGGGGTATTCAGTAGCCACTGCGGAGACCGGTGAAGAAGCACTCGAATCGATTGCCACCCGCGATTTCAGCGTACTGGTCGTCGACCTGAGATTGCCGGGAAAGACGGGGATCAAGGTTCTGGAGGCAGTCAAAGCGGAACGCCCTTGGATCCGCACGATCGTCATTACCGCCTATCCGTCGGCGGAGACCGTTCAGGAGGCGCGGCGGCTCGGCGCCGTCGACTATCTCCTCAAGCCGTTCGCCCCGGACAATCTGGAGCGGCTGATCGACGAGACGTTGAGCGCGATCCCGCCCGAAGCGACCGTGACGACCGCCGCGGTGGCCGAGGCGGCTCCCGCAGTCGTGGTTGAGGCGATCGAGGTCAAGCAGTCGTTCATGCTGGACGCGACGGGCCTCCGCGCGCTGTTCGATGGATTGACGGAAACGATGGACGTCATCGGCGTGGTTAAGAAGGCCGGACGGTACGTGTTCGATCGGGTCAACCAGCTTGAGGACGTCTGCCTCGACTACGACGTCACCGTGCATCCTCCAACGCGCTTCCTGTTCCCGGCGCGTGAGACGATGCTGACGATGACCTTCGACGGCGCCCCGTCGGCCAAGGCCGAGATCGAGGCGACGCCGCAGGTGTTGTTCGGCGTTCATCCCTACGACATCCAGGCGATCGAACTGCTCGATGAGGTCTTCATGGCGACGCACGCCGACCCCAACTACATCACGCGCCGCCTGAACACGCTGATCATCGGGGTCGATTGCCTCCATCCCTCGCCGAAGGCGTTCGCACCGAGCATGGGAACGGCGCAGACAGAGACCGGATTCGATCTGCTTCTTACCGACGTCGGTAGCGGGTTCATGGTTCGCGTCGGGTCGCAACGCGGCGCCGACCTCCTCGCCGAGTTCGCCGAGGCCCGCGAGCCATCGGACAACGAGATTGCGTCGCAGAAGGCGCTCCTCGAGACCGCCGCCGGCGAATACCAGGAGCGGCTCAACGTCGCCCGCGAGCGGCTGCCGAAGCTCCTCGAAGACCATTACGATGACTCGTACTGGGAGGAGCAAAGCAAGACCTGCCTCAGCTGCGGGTCGTGCATCATGGTCTGTCCGACCTGCTTCTGTTTCGACGTTAAGGATGAAGTGGCGTTGAACATGAAAACGGGCGAGCGAATTCGTCAATGGGACGGCTGCATGCTGACCGATTTCGCCAAGGTCGCCGGCGGCGAGAACTTCCGCCACGACAAGGCAAGCCGCTATCGCCACCGAATCTTCCGCAAGGGCAAGTACGTTCTCGAGCGATACGGGATGGTCGGCTGCGTCGGCTGCGGACGCTGCGCCACCGCCTGCCTGCCCGACATCGCCAGCCCGGCCGAGGCGTTCAACGCGATCGCCGGGAAGGCGAAAATCGAGACGGCTCGCCGTCTGATCGGCAAAGTCGCCCCGGACGCCGACCTCTACGCGCCGAAGCCCGCGAAGCTCCTCCGAGTCGAGAACCTCGCCACAAACGAGAAGGTGTTCGAGTTCGCACTCGAGGACGACGGCACGTTGGGCCACGGCCCCGGCCAGTTCGTCGAAATCTCGGTCCTCGGGATCGGCGAGGCCCCGATCTCGATTTCATCTTCCCCGACCAGAGGAGACACGTTCGAACTGGCGGTGCGAAACGTCGGAAACGTCACGCGTGCCCTGCACAACCTCGTGGAAGGCACAACCGTCGGTATTCGCGGTCCGTTCGGCAATGGCTTCCCGATCGAGTCTCTGGAATGGAAAGACCTCCTGCTGGTAGCCGGTGGGATCGGCCTCTTCCCGCTGCGCTCGCTGATCCAGCACGTCATCGATCGGCGCGACTCGTTTGGCCGTGTCATCGTTCTCTACGGTGCCCGCTCGCCGGAGGAGAGGATGTTCGCATCCGAGCTGGCGGCGTGGAGCCAAGACCCCGGAATCGAGTTCCACGAGACGGTCGATCGCGGCAGCGATGAATGGGAGGGGAACGTCGGCGTCATCACGACGCTCATTCCCGGAATCGAAATCAGCCCCGCCAAAACGATGTCCGTCGTGGTCGGCCCGCCGATCATGTACCGGTTCGTAATCGGTGAACTGAAGAAGAAGGGGCTCGCCGACGAGCAGATCGTGATGTCGCTCGAGCGCCGGATGAAGTGCGGTGTCGGGAAATGCGGGCACTGTCAGATCAACGGCATCTACGCCTGCCAGGAAGGCCCTGTGTTCACGCTAGCCGAGCTTCGGAATCTACGGGAGGCGGTGTAATGAAACCGAAAGTCGCATTCTTCGATTTCACCTGCTGCGAAGGCTGCCAGCTCGATGCGCTCAACATCGAAGGGCAGGATCTCGTAGATCTAGTCAACGCGATCGACATCGTCGAGTTTCGCGAAGTGGCGACCGGTCGGGCCGACCGCTACGACATCGCCTTCGTCGAGGGAAGCATTACCCGCGAGTCCGAGATCCCACGGCTGAAGGACATTCGCGAGCGGTCCGGCTTGGTCATCGCCCTCGGCGCCTGCGCCGCGATCGGTGGAATCAACTGCCTGAAGAACCATCTGCCAATGGGCGAGGCGCTGGAAATCGTCTACGGCGACGACGCCAAGTACTACGACACGATCCCGGCCCGGCCGATCCACGCCGTCATTCCGGTCGACTTCACCGTCCCCGGCTGCCCGATCAACACCGCCGAATACCTGCGGATCGTCAAGGAGCTGCTGCTCGGCAAGACGCCCGAACTGCCGAACTACCCGGTGTGTGTCGAGTGCAAGATGGCAGGCAACGTCTGCGTGTTCGAGCGCGGCGAGACCTGTCTCGGGCCGGTCATCCGCGCCGGATGTAACGCAATTTGCGTCACCGCCGGCCGCCACTGCTGGGGCTGCCGAGGGTTGGTCGACGATCCGAACATCGATTCGCAGAAGGACGTGCTGACGGAGTACGGGCTCACGGTGGATCAGGTGGTCGAGAAGTTCAAGATCTACAACACGTACACGGAGGTGGCCAAGTGAGCTCGGTCAACATCAAGGTTCATCACGTCACCCGGGTCGAAGGCCACGGCAACATCCTGGTCAACGCAACCGACGGGAAGCTCGAGGAGGTCCGCTGGGAGGTTCCGGAATCACCGCGCTTGTTCGAGGCGATGTTCCGCGGCCGCCACTACAACGACGTTCAGCACATCGCGTCGCGGATCTGCGGCATCTGCTCGATCGCGCACTCGACCGCCTCGCTTCACGCCTCCGAGGCGGCGCTCGGCGTGCAGGTGTCGGAGCAGACGCGGATCCTGCGCAAGCTCCTGTTCAACGCGGAGGTGCTCGAGAGCCACGTTCTTCATGCTTACTGCCTCGCCGCGCCCGACTTCCTCGGCGTCGGGAGCATCATCCCGCTCATCGATACTCACAAGGAGGTCGTCGTTCGCGCGATGAAGCTGAAGCGGCTTGCCTATCACATGGCCGACCTGCTCGCCGGGCGGAAGACCCACCCGATCTCATGCATCGTCGGGGGCTTCGCGGTGCTTCCCGACCTAGAGAAGCTGGCCGCGGTCCGCGACGCCTTCATCGACGCGCTCGACGATTTCGATGCGACGGTCGAGCTGTTCAAGACGATCACCGTTCCCGACTTCGAGCGCGAGACGGAGTACATCGCGCTCAAGGACCCGAACGAGTACGCGTTCATCAGCGGTGACATCGCTTCGAGCGACGCGGGGATCGTCTCGATCGACGAGTACCGCTCGGTCACCAACGAGTTCTGCGTCCCGCATTCGACGGCGAAGTACACCAAGAACAAGCGGGAGGCGTATCAGGTCGGCGCGCTGGCGCGGTTCAATCTCAACCACGAGCAGCTCCTGCCGCGCGCCAAGGAGGCCGCAGCCGAGCTCAAGCTGAAGGCACCCTGCCACAATCCGTTCATGATCACGATCGCCCAAGTCGTTGAAGTGGTTCACGCCGCCGAGGACATCATCCAGCTGATCGGCAGGCTTCTCGCGACCGGGCTTCAGGAAGAGCCTGAGATCACCGAGATCCGGGCCGGACGCGGTGTCGGCGCGGTCGAGGCTCCACGCGGGATCCTCTTCCACGAGTACGCCTACGACGAATACGGGATCCTCACTGACGCGAACTGCGTCATCCCGACAAACCAGAACCACAACAACATCCAGCACGACATGGAGGCACTCGTTCCGACGATCCTCGATCGGCCGGAGGACGAGATCCGGCTGATGCTCGAGATGCTTGTTCGGGCGTACGATCCGTGTATCTCATGCTCGACGCATCTACTGCAGGTACGCTTCAAGTAGGACTGCCGGAAGAGAAGAAGCGACAGCCGATGGTGGCCCGCTCCAGCGGGCGCCGTCCGTTGGGGAGTCCGGCTACGTCGACCCGTCACCCTCCGCGCCGGCGGAAGTCGCTGCATCGGAGACTGCGTCCGTGGTAGCGGACGAGCTTGGGTGGACCTGGACCGGGAGCGTTACGATGAACGTCGTCCCTTCCCCCTCCGCGCTCTCGACCTCCATCAGTCCGGCATGCTTCTCGATGATCCCCTTGGCGACCGCCAAGCCGAGCCCGACGCCCTCGCCCTTCTCCTTGGTGGTGAAGAAGGGGGTGAAGAGCTTCTTCCGGTTCGCCTCGGAGATGCCGCATCCGGTGTCGGCGACGGTCAGCTTGAGACTCCCGTCGAGGCCGGTCCTCGTTCGCAACGTCACGCGGCCCCCGGCCGGCGTCGCCTGGATCGCGTTGAGCGTCAGGTTGACGAGCACCTGCCGAAGCTGATCGTAGTCGGCGTAAACCCTGGGGAGATCGGAACCGAGGTCGCGGACCATCTCAATCTGGCCCAGCGTGGCCCGATGGCCGACCAGCGCGAGGGAGTCTTCGATGACGCCGTTGATCTCGACATCGCCGAGGCTCAGCTCCGACGGCCGGGCGAAATCGAGCAGGTTGCGGATGATGCGCGAGCTGCGGTCGACCTCCCGCGCCATCTTCGCCAGATAGTCGAGGGCGACCTCCTTCGCCAGGGTATCCTGTGCCAGCTTCTTGGCGATCAGCTTGGTGTAGACGAGGACCGCGGCGAGCGGGTTGTTGATCTCGTGTGCAATCGATGCCGCCATTTGCCCGAGTGAGCTCAGCTTCTCCGCCTGGATCAGCTGCTCCTCGCTCTCCTGGAGCCGCATCAGCGATTCAGCGAGTTCATCGTGAAGGTCGACCAGCTGAGCTCGCGCCGCTCTTCCTCGTTTGATCTGGTCGAGCATCGCGCAGACGAACAAGCTGATCATCGTTGCCGGCACGAAGAACATGATCGCCCGGACAAGCGGATGTGGGTACGTCGAGAACGCGATCGCACGTGGGAGCATGATCACGAGAAACGCGACGCAGGAGATCAGCCCCGCCGGTGGGCGCAAGAAAAGGCTGGCGTAGAGGATCGGTATGAAGAACAACCCACGGTGCAGGTCGTGCACTGTGGTGAACAGGCCAGACCAGCTAGGCAGCCAGCTGGCGAGCCCCAGCTGTTCGCCGTAGTAGAGCACGGTGAACCCGACGAACAGGCCGACGACGCCCCAGAAGTGTGGGTTCCGCAGCAGCGTCCGTCCGGAATCCTGCAGCGCCCAGTCGACGACCCACGTCTCGACGCGAGCCAGCCACTCTGACGTGCGTCGGACTCCGCGCCGCCGTCTACGTTTCATCGTCTTCCTACGATCCGAACTTCGGGGCCCAGTTGTTATAGCCTAGGAGGATCGGTAGAACGCGTCCGCTGAACCGCCCGAGCCCTCCGCGCCCCGCCTCCCGCTCTCCAAACGACGTCGTCACGTCCCGGGCAACATTCGGGCCGACGTACAACACGGGGACCGGCTCGACGGTGTGGTCGCCGTAGTCGATTGGCGTGGTATGGTCGCCAGTGAATGCCAGGTGTGTGTTCCCCCAATTGAGACACTCGACGAGCGGTCCGATCAACTCCGAGTCGATTCGCTCGATGAACGCGGCCTTCGCCAATGCGTCCTGATCGTGCCCGGCGTTGTCCGCCCCCTTGACGTGGACGAAGACGTAGCCGTACTTGTCGGGCGCCTCGATCGCGGCCCGCGCCTTCGCGCCGAGGTCAGTGTCGAGCCCACCGGTCGCGCCGGGGACGTCGATCGTTGCCATCCCACAGGCGAGAGCAACGCCGCGGTAGAGGGCGCCTCCGGCGATCACCGCACCGCAGACCCCGTAGATCGACTCGATCGGCGGGATGTCCGGGCAGTCGGCCGCGCCTCGAGCGAGAATGTAGTTGGCCGGCGGCTCACCGTCCTCGACGCGCCGCTGGTTCACGGGGTGGTCGCGCAACGCCTCATGGCTCCGCTCGGCGAACTCATTCAGCGCCGCGGCCGTCCGCAGTGTCGCTTCGTCCTCGCGGCCGGGTTTCGCCATGAACCGCAATGCCCGCTTGCCCGTCTCGTGCGGATCGTTCTCGGTTTCGTAACGCGAGAGGCTTACCCCGCGAAGGAGGAGGGCACCCCGATGCTGGGTGCTCGCACGAAACTCGAACGAGACGTCCGGTACGCCCTCCAGCCGGACCTCGTTCAGCGCGGCGGCAAGCTCGTCCTGCCCCGACTCGATCCGGCCAGCCCGCCGATCGGTGACGACGAGGTCGGAGCCTCGGCCTTCGACGGTGGCGAAATTCGCCCGGAAACAGATGTCGCCGGCTCGGACGTCGAGGCCGATCCCGAGGCATTCGAACACCCCGCGTCCGGTGTAGATCGCGTACGGATCGTAGCCGAGCAGGGAAAGATGAGCCGTATCGCTTCCCGGCCGAACCCCTGGCCCGATCGGGTCAACGAGGCCCAGCGCACCCCGCGCCGCGAGCGAATCGAGGTGCGGCGTTTTCGCCGCTTCGAGGCACGTCAGGCCGTCGAGGTCGGTCGGTCGCCCGCCGAGCCCGTCCGCAATGATCAGGATCGCCTTCATCCGTTCTCCACCCACCTTCCGATAACCGTTCGAACACTATCCAACCGCGCAAGTATTGTCAATCCACTCCCCTTGGTCCTTTCCGCCATTACCCAAGGTTTCGAGCACCCCGGCACGTCCACTCCGGCGAACGCTGGAGCAGCCTTGACCCGTCGCCGGCGCTCGCATACTGTACGGCCGAGTAGGCAGGGTGCCAGGAGGGCGGCTCGATGCGGATTCACGAATTCCAGGCCAAACGGCTCTTCGTCGACTACGGGATCCCGATCCCCCCGTCGCGGCCCGCGACGACCATCGCGGAGGCCGCGGCCGCGGCCG
>CBFCYU010000070.1:0-8474 GCA_965602415.1 uncultured bacterium
TCTCGCGTACCAGCCCAATCAGGGTGACGACCACGCCGAGGGCCGCCAACAGGATCAACCCTTTGAAGAAGGTGGGAATGGCCGGGCTCGCGACCAAGGCACGGACGACGTGATAGCTCGCGTACCCGACCAGGCATGCCCCCGCCAGCATCATCAATCCATATCCGATCTTGAGCACTCGTATCACTCCCAACCACGTCTTCGCGCGCGCAGAGGCGCCGCGCTCATTGTAGCGAGATCCCCCGTTCCGCGGAAACCGCAACGCGAAGCCGTCGACTTGCGGCGAGCTCTTCAGGCCTTGGGACACGCGCCGTCCCAAAAGAGGGGACGGCCTCTCATCAATAGAGAGTAAGAAGATCTTTGTTCCGGCTAGAGATTTTGTATAGGATGCGCATGACTCCCGTTTGGCCGTCGGAGGTATCGTGTACGAGAGAAAAGTCCAGAAGACTGGCGGTTCGACGTACTTCGTCACGCTCCCGAAGGAGTGGGCCACGAGCATAGGTATCTCCCGGGGCTCGGTCGTTACCTTGATGCCCAACAGCTCCGGCGCTCTTCTTCTTGTCCCCGACACGCTCCCCGAGGGAAATCGATGCACGATCGAGCTCCAGGATTGGGGATTCGAACGGCTGCAGCGGGAGATCATCTCCCGCTACATCGCCGGCTTCGACACGATCCTCATCCGAGGCGAGCGGGTCCGTCCCGAGCAACGGAGGAGCGTCCGTACGATCGCTCAGGGCCTCGTCGGACTGGAGATCTTCGAGGAGACGCAGCAGACGGTCGCCCTTCACGCGCTGGTCAACGTCCGCGATTTCCCCGTCGAGAAGACGTTAGGCCGCGTCTTCGACATCACCCGGAACATGCTCGGAGATGCCGTCATCGCCTTCTGCCAGCATGACGAGGAACTCGCCCGCGACGTCATGGAGCGAGACAGCGACATCGATCGATTGGTCCTCCTCGTGGCCCGTCAGTTCAGCCTCCTCCTGCGCGACTTGATGGTCGAGGAGGACTTCGGGCTGTCACGGATCCAGTTCCTCCACTTCCACGAGGTCGCCGACCAAGTGGAGCGCGTCGCGGACCACGCGGTGAAGATCTCGGCGGCGACCCTGGCACTCGACACCCCCGTCGTCCGTTCCGTCGCCGAGGAGATCACCGCACGCGCCGAGGATTCAACACAGATCTTCGAGCGCGCGGTCCGCTCGTTCGTCGATCAGGACGCGGAATTGGCGAACGAGGTGCTGGAGGAGAGGGAGCGCTCGGAGGAGCTCTTCTCGATCACGCGGAAGACCGCGTCGGAGAAGCACCCGGAAGCCGCCTCCTCGATCAGTATCGCACTCGACAGCCTGCTCCGAATCCGTGAGTACGGGTTCAATATCGCCGAGAACGCACTTGACGCGCCTGCCGCAAGCAATCCTGGAGAGTAGGAGTCGGATCCATCCGCACCGTCTCTGTGGGACTTCCCGCTTTCTTGTACTGCGGCGGGACGATCTGCCCACTCGCGTCCTTCCGGAACCACGCTTGAGTGCGAAGAGACCCCTGCATCCGACCGTCTTGGCCTGGTTGCCCCTCCCCATGGGTATAGGCTAGTCTCCGATCTACCGTCAGCCCGGATGAAAGGAGCCAACCATGTCACGATCGATCGAGGAGATCCGTCAGGAGGCCTGGTCTCAACTGAAAGACTCGCAATCCGTCTACCTCGCCACCGCGGAGGCCGATCAGCCGCGCGTCCGCCCGGTGACCCTGCTCAATCTCGACGAGAAGTTCTGGATCGCCACCAGCACGCGAAGCGCCAAGACACGCCAGATACGGAGAAATCCGAACGCCGAGTTCTGCCTCCCGCTCCACGAGGAGTGCGACAACGGATACATCCGAATCAGTGGTGTCGCCACGATCATCTCCGATCGCGAGACCATCGAACGGATCGGGCGGCGGATCCCGTTCCTCACCGAGTACTGGGAAGGCGTGAACGATCCGGACTTCTGTCTGATCCGAATCACGCGGGTCGAAGTCGAGTATCTCAAACCCGGTGACAAGACGGCGACCACGTTCATCGTGTAGGGGATCCGCGTTTCCGTCCATTCGAACCGCCGCCACGCCGTTCGTCCGGTTCGGCCGCGAGGAAGCGGAGAAGGGTTCCGGACGATCATTCGGCGGCACCTTCTACGCGATGGATACCGAGGGATCATCCAACGGACCCGTCGCCGGACCCCTCCAGGCGGTCGATTCGACCTCCGTTCCCCGATCGCGCTTCCTCACTGACACGGGCCGCGCCCGCGCTCCACTTGCCACGTATCGATTTCACCGAGTACTCTGTCGTGCCATGGGTGGAGTCCGTAAACGTCTCGCGTTCGGTGTCCTGGTTCTTCTGGTCCTGGCCCTCTCGTCATGTCAGCCGGGCTCGGCAGACGGAGATCTGGCGAGTGTCTCGACCGCCATCCATCCGGCAGACGTCACTGCGGTGCGCTGGCTCGCCGATCAGTCGGTCGCCGACTTGGAGGGCAGCGGACGATCGAGTTGCCGCTGCAGCGAGCCAAGTGCAATCGCGCGGGAGGCACCCGAGGATCCTCTCGTCGATTGCGCGGTCGTCTGCCTCAACGGCCGCGGGTTCCTCATCGCGCGGATGTCGGTCACCTTCACGAACGGACCCGGGGTCGACCTGCTCGTCTACGAGTGGGGATCTCGACGCGGCGGAACGGACGACCGGTTTTCCGTCTACGTGAGCACGGACGGCCATCAATGGATCACGGCCGCCGAGGCGATCAGCAATGATTCCGATCAGCTCTACGCGTCGATCGACCTCGGTGACGAACACGACGATTACCTTTACGTCAAGATCGTTCCATCTGCGGGCGCCGGGCGCAGATACATCGAAGGACCCGAGATCCTCGCCATCGAGGCGCTCCACCCGTCGGTCGAGCTCGAATTTTGAGGACAGCAGCGAAGAGGTGCGAGGCTCGATGAGGGATGTGTTCGAACGCGCGAAGCCATAGATCGGAGCGTGCGGAGATTGTGCGGTCGGGAACACGGCTTCCCATGCGGGCTGTCGCGGCGCTTCGAAGAGGCCCTCGATCGGACAAGAGGCTGTTCGTCAAGGCCGAGAGCGTCGACTCCACGGAGCTCCTCGTCGGGTGCAGCCTGAAGTCACGGATCCAATGGCCGTCCTGCGCCTTGTTCCAAGATAATCTGGATCCCGATCCGTGAGCGAACCGGCCGCCACCGATTCAGGAAGACCCCTCCGGCCAAGGCACGATCGGGAGGAGGAACAGTGCGACGGGGCTCCGGAGGAGATCGATTCCGTCCGCGACGTACTGAATCGCATCGGCGCCCTTCGTGGCGATCGGTGCGCGATCGCGCTTCGGCGGTCCGACGATCCGCACGCGCGACCGGCTGCTCAAACCAGCGAGCTCTCGGGCCTTGTCGACGGCGCGTTCGAGGCCGCCGAGTTCATCGATCAGGCCGTGATCGAGCGCCTGTCGGCCCGTCCAGACGCGTCCACCGCCGATTGCATCGACGTCCTCACTGCTCAGGTTCCGGCTCGATGAGACGTGATCGAGGAAGACCGCGTACGTCTCGCTGATCATCTCCCAGACGCGCTGACGCTCGTCCTCCGTGAACGGCCGTGCCGCCGAGTAGAAGAGGGCGTGCTCCCCGCGGCTGATCATCTCCGAGTGGAAGAGCAGCTTGTCGAACAGCCCCGCGGTGACGATCTTCCCGCCGAGCACCCCGATTGAGCCGGTGACCGTCGCCGGCTGAGCGAGGATCCACTCTCCCGGCGTGGCGATGTAGTACCCCCCCGAAGCTGCGACCGACCCCATCGAGACCACGAGCGGCTTCTTCTCCGCCACCTTGGTCAACGCCGCAGCCATCGCCTCAGACGAGGTGGCCGAACCACCGCCCGAGTCAACGTGGACGACGACCGCCGCCGCCCGGCGGTTCCGAGCCAACGCACGTGCCTGCTGGATCACCGTCAGATCGCCGGCCCGTTCGCTGAACAGCAGCGGGATCCGGAAGGGAGGCTTGACCGGCGGCTGCGCACTACGCCCGTCGATGATGTCGCCGGCAACCCGGAGGAGGGCGACATACTTACCCGGGCGCCGGAGCGGCGGGACCAACAGACGTCGCTTGGCCGTCTCATACGGCGCAATCCTGGCCGGCTTCGCGCCATGCGCCAGGTGAACCGGCAGCTCTTCTTCCCCGATGACGGCATCCACCACTCCGGCCTCAACCGCGGCGAGAGCCGGATGAGGCCCGCCGTCGATGAGCACCGCAGCATCGTCCTTTCCGATTCCTCTTCCGGCAGCGATCCCCTCCAGCACCTGATCGTAGATGTCGTCGCTCAGCCAATCCGCCATCTTCCGCGCCTCGTCCGACATTCTCCTGCGGGTGAGCATGTCCGGCGCGGTCTTGTACGGGCTGATCTGAACAAAATCCCCCTGTAGGCCGACCTTGTCCAGCGCATCGGCGAGGAACAGGTACCGCCGGCCGTGGCCGAGCGCTGCGACCGAGCCGGTGTGTTGAAGGAGGATCTGGTTGCACGCGCAGGCGACGTAGTAGCGCCCGAAGTCGTACCCGTGCGACCAGGCGATCACGCGCATTCCGGCTCCACGGACCTCCGCTATCAAGTCGCGCAGACTCTGAAGCTCGGCGAACGACATTTTCAGCGAGCAGAGCCGCAGGATGATCCCGGTCACCCGGCGGTCGTGGGCCACGTGCTTGAGTTGCGTCCTCAAGTCACCGAGTGTCGGCCGGCGGTGCGTCAATCGACGCTTCAGGAAACCACCGCGCGGCGGCCCCATCTCAACGTAGGGGCCCTCGAGTGTGAACAACACGAATTCGGGGGCCTTCCGCCCTCGCAGAAGAAGGTTCCTCAACTGCCTCAAGATCTGTCGTAGTGGATACGCAAGCGTCAACACGCCCGATGCACCTCCCTGTCTATCGCCGAAGCTCAGCCGGGCACCACCTTACCGGAAACCTTGATGGTGCGCACTGCCCTTGACACCCCTCCCCTCCCGCCTATAATGCCAAACGTTATGATGGACGCGAAGCGTTGCCCGATCAGTGAGAATACGCACGGTCTGGTCATGCTTTGGGTCTTCCAGACGATCGTCGGGCGGACCGCGCGCGGCTAGCAAACAAGCAGCCACCGCGAGGACTGTCCGACAAGCGAACGCAGGCTACGGTCTGCGATTTTACTTGTATGGCTGGCGCTCACAGGTGCGCAGCGCGCACAAGTGCGCGAGGATAAGAGGCCCCGACATCCGGGGAACCCAGGAGGTGACGATGTACAGAATGAACACGCGAATCGCAAGGCAAGTCGGACGAAGGACCGGTCGCACGATCGTCCCGTTCCGCGGCCCGCACATGCATCGCGGCAGGATCCGAACAACCATCGGTGCGACAGCGTCGGTCATCGCCATCTTCCGGCTATTCCCGTGGATGTGTCGATCCGACGAGTCGAGCGCGATCAATCTAGGGATGCGCCATGGCTTCGCCAATTCAGACGCCGAGCGAAAGGAGGGATCCCCATGACCCCTGGCGAACAGCAAGACGTTCTGGTCGTGCTGTACCAATCCGACGGCCCCTCCGCTCTGAAGGACGAGCAGCGGGTCCATCTGCCCGCCGGTGCTGGCTTCTCCGATCTCCTCCGCGAACTTGAACGGGTATCGCCAGCGCTGTGCGCGGAGGTACGCAAGCGGATCCTGCGCTCCGCCGGAAGAGTGCTCGCGTACGGGAAGGATGACGATCTCCTCCCCGCACTGACGCGGCAGCTCGCCGACGGCGGTCCGATCGTTTTTCCCGCAGAGGACGAAGTGCGCTCGGCGGCGATCCCGGTCACCGAGCCGCGCAAGCTCACCTAACGACCACAGCGGCGCCCCTGTCCCAAGCCTCCACATCCCGCAGGGGCGTCGCACCCTGTCAAAGCGACCTCTTCGTGATTCGCCGGCAGCCAGTCCGGCTCAAGGGAAGACCCCTCGGGGATGCAATCGTTCCTCGCATCAGAGCACGGCGCGGATGCCGTCGAGTGTCTCTTTTGCCGCCGGGACGAATCCGAAGAACTCGCTCAGCTTGCCGCAGCCATAGTCGTCGCACTGCGCGCAGTTCTCCACGCCCTTTTCCACCCCGCAAGCGCGGATGTCACACTCGGCGCAGTGGGACATCCACGGCCCCTTCTCCGCGAGACAACCGTTGCACCAGCAATCCTCTACGGTGAGCTGAGCGCTGTGCTCCGCACTCCATTGCTCGGCGACCCGCGCCATCGCCTCGGCATCGTTGGTTTGGGTGGCAATGTAGGCCGGGCACTCCGTGCACGTCAGTCCGCAATAGGCAATCATCTTCTCCATCGATAGCCTCCTTCGGTCCTCGGATCATACCGAATCAGGTCAGCGGCGCTCACTCACCGAGTGAGCGTCGGAGAGGCGTTCTCCGGATGACAGAGAGTGCGACAGGCCATCTGAAGCGGATGGTGAACGGAGTTCGACCGGCTATACTTGCCCGTCTGTACATTGAGGGAAGGGACAATCCAGCGATGCGCTACGACTACGATGTTGCCGTCATCGGTCTAGGGCCGGCGGGAATGGCCGTCTCGATCATGGCATCCGAGATGGGACTGCGTGTCCTCGGGATCGAGCGTCGCGCCCTCGGCGGCGAATGCATGAACGTCGGCTGCATCCCGAGCAAGGCCCTGCTGAGAATGGCGCACGTGCGGCACCTCGTCGGGAGGCTCTCTGAGTACGGGCTCACTGATGTCGAGCCGCCGATGCCTACGAGGCCGTTCGAGCGAATCGACGACCACCTTCGCTTCATCACCGAGAAGAAGACGACCAAGATGTTCGAGAAGGTCGACGTGAGACTCGGTGAGGGATCGGCGTCGTTCGTCAATCCGCACACGGTCTCCGTCGGCGGGCGTACCGCCACGGCGAAGCGAATCTTCGTCTGCACCGGGACCCGGCCGGCGATCGCTCCGATCCCCGGACTCGAATCGGTCGACTACCTGACCAACGAGACAGTCTTTCAACTGGAGACGATCCCCGAGAGCCTTCTGGTCATCGGCGGCGGGGCGATTGGGTGTGAGATGGCACAGGCGTTTCGACGACTCGGCTCCAGGGTGACGATCGTCCACCTCGATCCCCACCTCCTCCACGGAGACTGGGACGCGGGCAAGCTCCTCGAAGAAGTCTTCGTCAACGAAGGGATCGGCGTCTACAACGCCCGCGGGATCCGCCGTGTTGCCCGTGAGAACGCCGTGATCACCCTGCAGACCGACCACGGCGAGCTCTTCCGGGGCGATCGGCTCCTCGTCGCTGCCGGGCGGCAATACGACTTTGGCGAACTCAACCTGGGGGCCGCCGGCGTCAGGTACAGCGAAACCGGGATCGAGGTCGACGGCCGTCTGCGCACGTCCTCACCGCACATCTACGCACCCGGCGACTGCAACGGTGTCCATCTCTTCTCTCACGCGGCAATGCACCAGGGGATGATCGCGCTGATGAATGCCATCGCCCCGTGGCCAATCCGGTTCGACTTCCGCAAGTACGTGGTCCCGTGGACCGTCTTCACCGAGCCGCTGGTTGCCCACGTCGGAGCGCTCGAACGGGATCTCAAAGCAAACGACGTCCCGTACGAGGTCGTCGAGGAGAAGTACGCCGACTATGGCGCGGCGATCGCCGAGGGAATCGCCATCGGCTCCGTCAGGGCATACGTCAGTAAGACCGGTCGGATCTACGGCGCTCGCATCATCGGCGAGGGAGCGGGGGAGATGATCAATGAATGGGGCTTGGCAATCCAAAATCGGCTCCGACTCCACAAGATCATGTTCCTCCAGCATAGTTTCCCTTCGATGTCGTTCCTCACCAAGCGAGTCTCAGAACGCTGGATGGTGAACCGGATGGAGAGCCCGTTCCTCCGCCGCCTCGTCCGGTGGCTCTTCTAGCACCGGGCGTCCGTGCACGACGTTTTCGCGGCGCGCCGTGATCGGGAAACGGCCAATCGATGGGCGTTGACACCCCATTGCGGGTCAAGTATCATTCGCCCATCTGTCCATGGGTATGCTTGCAGGAGGTGTTTCCCTTTCGTGGAGCAGGGTGAACGACGATTGCCAAAGCGGGTGAACGGTGCGTTACATGCCGTTGGGCGCCGGAAGAGTGCGACGGCTCGTGTCTACCTCTCGGAAGGAGGCGGCGAGCTTGTCATCAACGGCCGACCGGCGGACGAGTACTTCTCTCCGCATTTGAACCCAGCCGAGTATCTGGAGAAGAGCCTGAAGCAGCCGTTCTACATTACCGGAACGGTCGGGAAGTACGATGTCAAGGCGCGGGTTCGCGGCGGCGGATTCACCGGGCAACTGGAGGCCGTCCGCTTGGGAATCGCTCGCGCATTGGTCGGAGTCACCGACGAATACAAGCTTCCGTTGAGGCAGGCAGGCCTGTTGACTCGCGACGCCCGCGAGGTCGAGCGGAAGAAGATCAACCGGCGCAAAG
>CBFCYU010000071.1:0-8391 GCA_965602415.1 uncultured bacterium
GGATACCGTCGCCGAGTACAGCGGATTTCGCCGCGCGGTCCTGTCTCTCTACGACCTGTCGATCCCGGTCCCATTCGAAGGCGAGGTCCACAAAATCCTCTCGTCCGGGTTGGCCCCGGAGGAGCGGGATGCACTCCTTGCTCAGCCGCCAATCCCCGTCAGTGAACGGGAGCAGGTCTTCTCCGATCAGTATCGCCTCGGACCGGCCTACTACATCCCGCACGACGACACGCCGTGGACTGTGGAGCGGGGGATCTCAGGGAGCATGTCAGTCGAAGGATGGCACGTCGACGACTTCCTGTTTATCCCGCTTCGCGGTACGACCGGGATCATCGGAAGTATCTCGGTCGACGATCCGGTCGACCGGACCGCGCCGACGATCAGCTCGATCGAGCCGGTCGCCGCCTTGGCCAACTTCGCCGCGCTCGCCGTGGAGCGGGTGTTCAAGATGCGGCAACTGCGGAAACAGAAGGAGCAGCTTCACGGTCTATCCAGGTTCGGCGGACAGCTTGCGCGGGTGAACGATGTCCGCACGCTATGCGAGCTTGCAGTGCAGCGCGTCCACCAGGACATGGACTACAGTGTCTGCTCAATCTACATCGCAGATGGGATGAGGCTCATCCAGGAGGCCGTCGCGGCAGACGACCTCTTCCAAACGGATGCGATCCCTCAGAAGGGATCGCGGGGGCACGTCGACGGTCCCGGGATCACGCGGTGGGCGTTCCGGAATGCCCAGTCGGTCATTGTTCCCAACATACTCGAAGACGAGCGCTACGTCGGGGCGATCACGGCGGTCCGTTCCTTCATGGCGGTTCCGATCGCCGGCCGCAAGGGACCCGTCGGGGTTATTGACGTGGCGAGCGAGAGGCTGGCCGCGTTCGGCGAGCAGGACGTGGAGGTCGTCTCTGCCCTCGCGAGTCAGCTCTCGACCGCCATCTCCGCCCTCAGACGGCGCGATTCGCTCACGCGCATCTACTCGTTCGGGCAGCGGCTGGCGACGGCATCGACCCACGATCAGGCGGTCACGAGCACGCTCGACTTCCTCGTGGAGCAGTTCGACTTCGAGCTGAGCATGATCATGTTGACGCGCGAGGACGGCTCGCTTTTCGTTGCCGGGTTGCGCGGACCTTATCGCGACGGTCCGATCGAGGTCGGCACGAACGTTCCTCCCAACAGAGGGGTCGTCAGGTGGGTGGCGAAGAACCGGCGTCCGCTCCTCGTGCCGAATGTGCAGGACGATGACAGGTACTTCGTTGCGTTTCCCGGCACCAACTCGGAGCTGGCAGTCCCCATCCTGTTCAGCGAGAATCTCATTGGCGTCGTCAACGTGGAGAGTCAGAAATCCGAGTTCTTCGACGACGAAGATCGGCAGCTTCTCGAAGTCGTCGCTAACCATCTCGCCATTGCACTCTCCAATCTCGCCTCGCAGGACATCCTTCGCGAACAGGCGATTCGCGATCCACTGACCGGGCTGTTCAACCGCCACTACTTCAACTCGATCATCGCGTCCGAGCTGAGTCGGGGCGACCGCTACAACCGGCCGATGTCGTTGATGATGATCGATATCGACAGGTTTCGCGCCGTCAATAACGAGTTCGGACACCTTCGAGGAGACGAGGTGCTCCGGGAGATTGCTCGGATGATGGAGCGAAGCGTCCGCGCCGCCGACCGTGTCATCCGGTATGGCGGCGACGAATTCCTCGTCCTCATGCCCGAGACCGACGGAAAAGGGGACGTGGACATCGTCGCCGATCGCCTCCGGTCACGGATCAAGGACATCCCGAAACAGACAGGGATTGAGGACCACACGATTGACCTGAGCATCGGCCTCTACATGCGCGAGCCGCACGAAGAGGCCTCTCTCGAAGCAATCCTCGAGGAGGTCGATCGGAGAATGTACGCCGATAAGCGGGCCAAGTGCGTCGATGACGATTGAGGCTGTCCGGCTGAGCGGCCCGGAGGAACTCGGTGCTGCCGTCGACGTTCAGCGTGGGATCCTGGGTGATCACGCGCGGTCTGTCTGGGCGGTGCCCGCCCTCACGGCCGTCTGCCGGAGCGGTGGGCTCGTCCTCGGAGCACGCGACACGGAGAACGACGCGACTCGCTTGTGCGGGGTGCTGGTCGATCTGGTCGCCGATGTCGATGGCTACCCGGCTCGTCATACGGTGTTCCGCGGAGTCCTTCCGGCGGCACGCAACCGCGGGGTTGGACACGGCCTGAGGACCGCGGAGCGGTCGTTCTGCCAGCGAGAGGGTATCGATCTGGTCTTCTGGTCGCTGGACCCGCTCCGGAGCGACGAGGCGCATCTTGCGTTCAACAAGCTCGGGGCCATCGCCACCAGCCACCAGCGAGACCTGTATGGCGAGGTCCACGACGATGCGAACCTCGGACTCGCGACCGATCGACTGCACGTCGAGTGGTGGATCGATTCGCCGCGCGTCACATCGATCCTCGATCGTGGGAAGCAGCCGCCACACTTCCGGCTCGGCATCCACGAGATGGACGTGCTGACCGAGACGAGGCTCCTGCAAAACGGAGTCCGAATGCTCGTCACGTACGACTGCGCTCCGCAGGCAGAGTACGTTCTTGCCGAGATCCCGGTTGATCTCGATCGTATCCGCGCCCTGGACGTCGTCGCGGCGCGTGAGTGGCGTCTGCAGAGCCGAGCGATGTTTGAACTGCTCTTCGAGAGAGGCTACGTTGGCGTGGGTTTCGTCCACGAAGGAGGGAGAAGCTTCCATCTGTTCGCAAAGGCGGATCGAAGGGCCGCGTTGAGAGATACTTGACAGACGAAGCCAAGGGAGGCGGCATGAAACGAGCAGAAATGGCGAAGCGGATTGACCACACCCTACTCGGGCCTACCGCGACGAAAGATGCAGTAAGGCAGCTGTGCGAGGACGCGATTCAGTACGGGGTTGCCTCGGCCTGCGTCAATCCGTGCCACGTAGCGCTGGTCCGGGATTGTCTGAGGGATTCAGACGTCAAGACGTGCGCGGTCGTTGGATTCCCGCACGGGATGAGCACCAGCGAGACGAAGGCTTTCGAAGCGCAGAAAGCGGTCGCTGCTGGCGCCGATGAACTGGATATGGTGATCAACGTCGCGGCGCTGAAGGAAGGGGACTACGCCGCTGTCACCGAGGATATCCGCGCCGTCTGTGTCGCAGCGGAGAAGGCACCTCGAGCAGTGATCGTGAAGGTGATCCTGGAGATGGCTCTGCTGACTGAGGAGGAGAAGGTGGCGGGTGCCACGTTGGCCAAGGCCGCGGGGGCGCACTTCGTCAAGACGTCGACCGGATTCGGCCCCGGAGGAGCTACCGTGGAGGACGTAGCGCTTCTGCGGGCGACTGTCGGCAATGACACGGGCGTGAAGGCAGCCGGCGGGATCCGTGACACCGAGACGGCGATCGCGATGATCGAAGCCGGGGCCGACCGGATCGGCGCGAGTCGGACCGCGGCCATTCTGGAAGGGACTGAAGGTTCGTAGTCCCCGGAAGCGCTCGACGCCGCGTGCCTTGAACGCCCTCGGGCGCGTACCTATAGTTACGGCATCTGGGGGGATACCATGCACTGTCAACTACGTTCGGCGGACCGGACGTTCTTCGACGGAGATGCGTCGATGGTCGTCGCACAGAGCCCTCGCGGTGAATTCGCGATCATGGATGGCCACGCCCCGCTCCTCGCCGTTCTCGATCGAGGACCGATCCGCATCCATGCGGACGGCGAGACGCGGATCTTCGCCTGCCACCGCGGAACCCTCCGCACGACCGGGGACCGCGTCAGTCTCCTCGTCGAATCGGCGGTCCCGGTCGAGGAGATCGACCTGTCCGAGATCGAAGCTCGGATAAGGCGGTTCGGGGAGACCGACGACGTGGCGGACGTCGAGGAGAAAGACCATCTGGCCCTCCTTCGGACGGTCAAGGAGCGATATGGCTAGCCGAGTCGCGGTGACGGGGGCCGGCCCTCTCAGCCCGATTGGAACCGGCAAAGCGGCATTCTGGGAAAGCTTGCGAGCCGGGGAAAGCGGTGTCCGGCGTGTCGACGACCGCGTCGATTTGACGGGGATCGACGTGAAGATCGCAGCCCCGGTCGACAACTTCGATCCGCACGAGTACATCGACCCGAAGAAGGCTCGGCGTCTCGATCGATCGACTCAACTGGCCCTGGCCGCCACGTCCCTGGCGCTCAAAGACGCAGGGATCAACACCGCGGACGTTGATCTCGATCGCTTCGGCGCGGTCGTCGGGACCGGGATCGGCGGCATGGAGACGTTCGGGGAGAACTTCACGGTGATGCTCGAGCGCGGGCCGCGGCGGGTGAGCCCCTTTTTCGTCCCACGGATGATGCCGAATGCCCTTGCCGGCGAGATCTCCATCGCCCACGGTCTCGGCGGCGCAAACTTCGGCGTCGTCTCCGCGTGCGCCAGCGGGAACCACGCCATCGGCCTCGCCGCCGATCTGATTGCATCCGGCGTGCTCGAGCGAGCCGTAGCTGGCGGCGCCGAGGCCGTCCTGATCCCGGTGACTTTCGCCGGCTTCGCCCGGATGGGTGCCTTGTCGAAGCGGAACGATGAGCCGAAGCGCGCGTCACGCCCGTTCGACGCTGAGCGTGATGGGTTCGTCATGGGCGAAGGAGCGGGGATCCTCATCCTCGAAAACTACGATCTGGCTGTTGCCCGGGGAGCGCACATCTACGCCGAGGTCAGCGGGTTCGGCCTGTCGGCCGACGCAACGCACATCACCGCGCCGGCGGAGGACGGATCCGGAGCGTCGCGGGCCATGCAGATGGCGATGGATCGAGCCGGCGTGGCAGCGAGTGAGATCGACTACATCAACGCACACGGGACATCGACGATTCCGAACGATCGCGTTGAAACCATCGCGATCAAGACCACCTTCGGCGAGGACGCGAAGCGAGTGAAGATCAGCTCGACGAAGTCACAGGTTGGGCATCTCCTCGGAGCAGCGGGGGGGATCGAGGCGATCGCGACCGTCTTGACGATGGAGCACGGGTTCATTCCCGCGACCCTCAACTACGAGAACCTCGATCCGGAGTGCGATCTCGACTACACCCCGACATCGGTGGAGATGCCGGTCCGGGTTGCGCTGTCGAACTCGTTCGGGTTCGGCGGCCAGAACGCAAGCCTGATCTTCGTGCGCGAGTAGCATGTGGCACCGTACGGTGCCGGTCTAGAACTGGCGAAGGAAGCGGAGATCGTTCGTCAAGAAGACGCGGATGTCGTCGATCCCGTACTTCAGCATCGCCATTCTCTCGATCCCCAGGCCGAACGCGAACCCGGTGTAGGTCTCCGTGTCGTAGCCGACCCCCTCCAACACGACCGGGTCGACCATCCCCGCCCCCATGATCTCCAGCCAGTTCGCCGCGCCGGGCGCCTTGATGTGCACCTGTACGGACGGCTCGGTGAACGGGAAGTAGTCGCCGGAGAAGAGCATCTCGTACCCTTCGCCGAAGAACTCGTGCGTGAACACCTCGAGGACGTACTTCAGGTTGGCGAGGGACAGACCCTCCTCCACCCATAGCAGCTCGATCTGGTGGAAGACCGGTGAGTGGGTCGCATCCTGGGTGTCGCGCCGATAGCACCGCCCAGGGCAGATGATCCGTACAGGCGGCTCCGTCCGCTCCATGACGCGGATCTGGACCGGAGACGTGTGGGGACGCAATAGGTTGGTCTCGTCGATGTAGAACGTGTCCCAGTCCGCCCGAGCCGGATGCTCAACCGGGATGTTCAGCGCGTCGAAGTTGTAGTACTCGGTCTCCACCTCAGGGCCGGTCGCGACACTGAATCCCATCCGCATGAAGATCGATTCGATCTCCCGCTGGACCAGCGTCAGAGGATGGAGATGACCGAACGAGGTGTGGACACCGGGAAGGGACATGTCGACTCGCTCGGCGTCGAAACGCTCGGCAAGCCGCTCGCGGCGGGTCTCGGACTCCTTTCGGGCGACGGCCTCACTCGCTTTCTCCTTGAGCGCGTTGAGCAGCTTCCCGGCTTCACTCCGCTCGGAAGCGCCGAGTTGGCCGAGGTGCTTGAATAGCCGCGACACGCGCCCCTTTCGTCCGAGGTAATCGACGCGGAACGCGTCGAGCGAGGCGCCGTCGTCGACCGACACAAGGCGCTCCCGTAGATCGCGCTCCAGCTCTTCGATCTCCACGCGTAGATCGTCCAGGGTCATCATGTGGTGGGGATTATAGCGGTCGATTTTTCCGTTGACAAGACGCTTTCCGGCGTATAGTCTAACCGAAACCAGCGCGGTGAGCTTCGGCTAACTGCCGCAGAGAGGACGGTTCGTTCGCATGCCAGACTATGGGAATCGACAGCAGGCCTTGCTGGAGATCATCGAAGGTGACGCGTATCTCGCAGTCAACCACGAGGGCTCGGACCCCGTGACCATCCGATACCTGACCGGATTCACCGGGGAGGGTGCCCTCCTTCTCTCGAAGCGCGAGGCCGTCTTGTTGACCGATTCGCGGTACACCGAGCAGGCCAAGGGTGAGACCGAGTCCCTCTCGATCGAAGAGGACAGGGCATGGCGATTGAAGGCGACCGCGGAGGCGATCTCCGAGCGCGGACTCAAGCGGATCGTGTTCCCGTCCGCTCGGGCGAGCTTTCACTGGGTTGAGGAGATGCGAAAACTCGACAGGTTCGCTCTCATCCCGGAACAGGATCCCGTCGCGACGCTCCGGCGAACGAAGTCGCCGGAGGAAGTCGATTATCTGAAGCAGGCGGCCGCGATCGCTGACGAGGCGTTTGCCTCGCTGATCCCCGAATTGCGAGTGGGGATGAGCGAAGCGGAAGCCGCGTTGCGCCTGGAGGTTCTGATCCGGGAGACAGACGCGGAAGGGATAGCGTTTGGCGTGAACTGCTCGACCGGCGCGAACACGGCGCTCAATCACTACAACCCGTCGTTCGACCCGCGACCGCTCACGGAGGGCGATCTCCTCCTGTTCGATTTCGGGGCCTGCTGCGGCGGGTATCGCTCCGACATCACGCGAACCGTCTCCGTCGGCAAGCCGCAGGAACGGGCACGGGAGATCTACGATGTTGTGCTCCGCGCAAATCTGGCTGCGATTGAGGCCGTGCAAAGCGGGAAGCCAGCTTCGGAGATCGATACCGTCGCCCGTGATCTGATCGCCGAGGCGGGATACGCCGATTTCTTTGGCCACGGGCTCGGGCACGGAATCGGCCTCGAGGTTCACGAGGCCCCAGGACTGACTCCGCAGAACCACGAGCCTTTGGTTGCGGGGATGGTCGCGACAATCGAACCGGGGATCTACCTGCCGGGATTCGGCGGTGTCCGGATCGAGGACGATGTCGTCGTCGAGCCGAATGGATGCGAGATCATCACCGGCTTCCCAAAGAACGAGCTGATCGAGGTCGGGTAATGAGGATGAGGCAACGGCTCAGCGGACTCGTCTTGTCGGCGATTCTCGTCGCGCTATTGGCGTCTTGTGCGCTCCTCGGCGGCGGGCCGGAGGCGCGGTTCGACGTGTCTTCAGTCGTCGTCTACGCTGGTGACACGATCGAGTTCGACGCCGGCGCATCGTGCGGGCCAGCGTCGATCGTCTCCTACTCGTGGGAGTTCGGCGATGGCACGATGTCCGCTGGACGGGTCGTTACCACAACCTACCGCGAACCGGGGACGTATCTCGTTCGGCTGACCGTCCAGGACTCCAACGGGAAGACGAGCATCGGGGAGCGATGGATCACTGTCTACATCCACAGCGGGACGATGCTCTTCCACGAGGGTTTCTCTGACGGTCCGCAAGCGTTGGGACACTGGCCGCTCGATCCGACGTGGGCGGCGGACGGAGACGCGACGGTCGATCGCATCGCGGGAGATCCCGGGTACGCGCTGTACATCCACAGTGGGAACGCTCGATGGCACCGTCGCTACACCGCCGTCTCGATCCCGCCGCTCCGCGTCGGTCAGAGTGCTGTCTTCTCGTGCCGCGTGATGACCCTACAGAACCAGGACGATCACACGTTCCTCTTCTCCCCCGCGCGCCGTGATCTCGACTCGATCGCCGGTTCTCTTCCCTACTATCTGTTCACGGGGACCGGCGGAGGTTCGTACGTCCGTGAGCCGTCCGAATACGGTAGCGACGTTCCTCGGCCTGTCCCGTTCGTTCCCGATGTCTATCGCTGGCACACCTACACGTTCATTTTCCGCGCCGGTTCGTACGAGCTGCGCGTCGATGGCGTCCCGTTGTACAGCGGTTCGCTGAACGTTCAGTTCTCCGAGACTGCGGAGTGGATCCTGCTGTTGGGCGAGGAGAGCTTCACCGAGGCGTGCAAGGCGTACTTCGACGACATCTGCGTCTCGATTGAGGAATAGGACCTTCGGGGAGGTTCTCACCTACCGGGACGCGACG
>CBFCYU010000072.1:0-8306 GCA_965602415.1 uncultured bacterium
GACGGTTGGATCACCCGCGCGCGGGATCGAGAGGATCAGCGCGTCGTCCGCGTCTTCCTGACCGACAAGGCAAGGGCGATGCGGGCGGAGGCGCGGACAGTCTTCCATCAGATGGAAGCGGAGCTCAGCTCGATCTACTCCGACGAAGAGAAGGCGACGCTCCACCGGTTGCTGATGAAGCTCCACGATCGCTTCGCCCCCGACGATCCGCATCACCGCCATCACCACGACGCCTTCTTCCACGAGGAGGAGAACGAAACAGGAGATCCATCGTGAGATCGATCTCCAGGCTCCTCCGATTCATCAAGCCGTATCGCCTGTATGCAATCGTCGCTCTCTTCTTGCTGCTGGGCATGGTGGCGAGCGACCTGCTCATCCCTCGACTGACACAGCGGATCATCGATCAAGGGATCGCAAACGGGGACCTGCGCGTCGTGCTGACGACGTCGCTGATGATGCTCGGCGCGGCGATCCTGGCGGCGCTGTTCGCGCTCGGAAACAACTTCTTCTCCGTCCGCGTCGGCCAATCGTTCGCCCATGACATCCGAAGCGCCCTCGTGCGGAAGGTTCAGTCGTTCTCGTATGGCAACCTCGACGAGCTTCAAACGGGAAACCTGATCACCCGGTCGACAAGCGACGTTCACATGGTGCAGATGATCGTGATGATGTCGCTTCGCATCCTCACACGCGCGCCGATCTGGATCATCGGGGCGGTCGCGCTGCTCATTCTCACGAGCCCCCGGCTCGCGCTGATGATGGCCGCCTTCGTCCCCGTGATCGTCCTTTTCATCGTCTGGTTCGCGCGCAAAGCCCAGCCGATGTTCACCTGGGTTCAGCAGAAGCTCGATCGGCTGAACACAGTGCTGCAGGAGAATCTGGCCGGCGTTCGTGTGGTCAAGGCGTTCGTCCGCGAGGGGCACGAGATCGAGCGCTTCGACGACGCAAACGTTCAGCTGATGGACAAGAACATCCGGATCATGAGTCTGGTTGCGATTCTCATGCCGACAATGGTCCTGGTCCTCAATCTTGCGGTGGCGGGTGCGGTCTGGATCGGTGGCACAGCGACGCTCGGCGGCGGAATGACGGTCGGCCAACTCGTTGCCTCGATCAACTACCTGATGTTCGCCATGTTCCCGTTGATGATGCTCGCCGGGATGATGGGGCCGATCGCGGCCGCCAATGCTTCGGCGGGACGGATCCTCGAGGTGCTCGACGCCGAGCCCAAGGTGCGTGAGAGAGCCGATGCGCGATCGCTCGACGATCCGCGCGGCCGGATTGCGTTCGAGCGGGTCAGCTTCGGCTATGGCGAGAACGGCGCCGAGTCGGTCCTAGCCGACGTGGATTTCGTCGCCGAGCCGGGCGAGACGGTGGCGATCCTCGGAGCGACAGGCTCAGGGAAGTCTACGCTCATTCACCTGATCCCGAGGTTCTACGACGTGACCGGCGGGCGCGTGACCTTCGACGGGATCGATGTACGCGATCTGCGGCTTCGGTCACTCCGGGCGAACATTGGGATCGCGTTACAGGAGGCGGTCCTGTTCGGCGGGACGATCCGTGAGAACATCGTCTACGGGCGGTCTGGCGCGAGCGACGACGAGGTTCGCGCGGCGGCTGTCGCGGCACAAGCGGCCGAGTTCATCGAATCGCTCGCCGACGGGTACGAAACGGTGGTCGGGCAGCGTGGCGTGACCCTCTCCGGCGGACAGCGACAGCGGGTCGCGATCGCACGCGCCCTGCTGGTGAAGCCGAAGGTGCTCATTCTCGATGACTCGACGAGCGCCGTCGACATCGAGACCGAGGTCAAGCTCCAAGATGCCCTCGACCGGCTGATCGGCGATTCCGAACACACGACGACTCGATTCATCGTCGCGCAACGGATCAGCACCGTGCTGCTCGCCGACAAGATCCTGGTCCTCGACAAGGGTCGGATCGAATCCTGCGGAACACACCAGGAGCTGTTGAGGACGAGTCCGATCTACAGTGAGATCTGCCTGTCCCAGCTAGGGCTGGGACAGCATGGCAGTTCGCGAGGCGAACTGCAGGGCGATCAGCTTGGGGGTGCGTGATGGCCGAACGTAACGCACATCACACACCCCCGAAAGCGGCCGAACGGGCACGCATGTTCCGACCGGGCCGCGGCGGACACATGTTCGGTGGCGAGCGCGCCCAGGACACGAGCGGCGCCCTGCGCAGGCTCCTCGGATACATGCGTCCGTACCGATCGACGATCGTCCTCGTCTTCTGCCTTGCGACGTTCGGGACCACGATGGCGCTCGCCGGGCCGTACCTGATGGGACTGGCGATCGACAAGGTCGTCGATCGCGAGAGCCTCGCATCGCTGCTCCGGATCGTCGTCCTGATGCTCGGTACGTACCTGATCACGTGGGTCGCGAACACGGGGCAGGGCATCCTGATAGCTACGGTCGCGCAGAGGGCAATGCGTAGGCTCAGGGGCGATCTGTTCGATCAGCTGCAGAGGCTCAGCCTCAAGTTCCACGACAGCCGGCGTTCAGGCGAGACGATGAGCCGGTTGACGAACGATATCGACGCGATCAGCCGCGTGTTGAGTCAGAACGTGACCCAGCTCTTCTCCGGCGTTCTGACGATGATCGGGATTCTGATCGTGATGTTCATCTTGAGCCCGTGGCTCGCACTGGCGTCGATGATCGTTCTCCCTCTGATGTTCGGTCTCGTCGTGCTGATTGGGAAGAAGACGAGGAGCGCATTCCGCGCGTATCAGAAGAACCTCGGAACCCTGAACGGCACGCTCGAGGAGACCTACAGCGGGCAGCGCGTTGTGATGGCCTTCGGCCAGGAAGATCGAGTTCTGGAACGGTTCGACGAGCACAACGCAACCGTCCGACGGCTCGGGATCCATGCGATGACCTATGCGCTGCTCATCATGCCGATGATGGGGATTCTGTCGAACATGAACGTGGCCGTCGTCGCAGGCATCGGCGGTTGGCTGACGATCAGGGGAATCGTCACCATCGGTCTGATTGCCACGTTCGTCACGTACTCGCGCCGATTTGCGGAGCCGCTTCGGCAGCTCGGCGGGTTGTACAACCAGGTCCAGCAGGCGCTTGCTGGTGCAGAGCGAATCTTCGAAGTGCTTGACGAGGCGCCCGATCTGAGTGATCGGCAGGGGGCCGTGGATCTCCAGGAGATCCAGGGAGATGTCGAGCTCGACGAGGTGACATTTGCGTATGTCCCAGACGTGCCCGTCCTCCATGATGTCAGCCTTCACGCCGAACCGGGTCAGGCAATCGCGCTGGTCGGACCGACCGGCGCGGGGAAGACGACGATCGTCAACCTTCTGTCGCGCTTCTACGAGATCGAAGAAGGCGCCGTGCGAATCGATGGGACGGACATCCGAGACGCGACGAAGGCTTCGTTGCGAAGCCAGCTCGGCGTCGTCCTGCAGCAGTCGTTCCTGTTTGCCGAGAGCGTGATGGAGAACATCCGCTACGGGCGGCTCGACGCGACGGATGACGAAGTCGTCGAAGCAGCGAGGCTCGCCAACGCCGATCGGTTCATCCGGCGTCTCCCCCAGGGGTACGATTCCGAACTCTCCGAGCGCGGGGCGAACCTGTCCGAAGGGCAGAGACAGCTGATCGCGATTGCGAGAGCGATTCTCGCCAATCCGCGGATTCTGATCCTCGATGAAGCGACGAGTTCGGTCGACACGCGGACCGAAGTGCAGATTCAGGCTGCCCTCCGTGAGCTCATGACGGGGCGGACGAGCTTCGTCATCGCCCACCGGCTCTCAACGATCCGGAACGCCGATCGGGTCATCGTCATCGAGGACGGCCGGATCGTTGAACAGGGGAATCACGAGGAGCTGATCGCCCAAGGCGGCGCCTATCACCGGTTGTACATGAGCCAGTTCCGTGGCCAAGCCGATCCCGTGTAAGGCGGCACTGGAAGCCGCGGCCTCAAGGAGGAAGAAGTCATGAGACGTAGTGCAATCGTCGCCCTGCTCGTTGCAGCGGTCGCCCTTGCCCTGACGGGATGCGGCGACTTCCGGCAGCGGGCTGCGGAGGTGGAGACACGGATCTCGGACGCTGAAGAAACAGCACAGATTGCCGAGCGAGCGGCAGTGCTGAACACGGCCCGGATCCTCGAGTTGGAGGACCGCATCGAGGCGTTGGAACAGCAACTGGAGGATTTGGGTCAAGCGGCTCAGGCAGAGGGCTCGTGAGAACCTCCGTGACTCCGCCGCAGAGCCTCCACAGATTCCTCAACATCGGGATCTACCATAGGAAGCAGGTTGAAGGAGGAAGCATGAAACGGATTCTTAGTTTGATGGCTGGATTGATGGTTCTGTCGATCGGATTCGGTGCAGTCGGCCAATCGGATCTCGACGTCTTTCCGATCGGGACGACGAAGATGGTCTACCACATCACGTCGGAGGAGATGAGCGAGCCACAGATCCTCGAGCTGGTCGTGACGGCGTACGGGGACGACCGCTACACCATTCGGATGCTAACGGAACAGACAGGCGCTGAGGACGAGCTGGCGACAGGATTCGGCTTCATCTTCGGCGCGACGGCGGTCTCGTCCGGCGCAGGGCACAACGTCAGTTACTCGTCGCTCCAAGCCCTGATGGATCAACGCAGTCGCCTTCAGGAGGGGCAAGACTACCTCCTTCCAGGCGGCGGGTTATTCACGGACATCGTTGGGGTGACAATCTCCGGCGTGTGGTGTCTCCAAGGAACGTTCTCCGATCCGGACGAGCCGGGTACTCGGATGACGGTCGCCTTCGCGCTGACGCACCCAGTCTACATCTCGCCCCGGATTCGGGCCGAGGAGCTCCGCGACGGCGAATGGGTCGAGACTTTCGTTATCGAACTGGTCGACTACACGTTCACCGAAGGCGGAGGATAGCCATGCCGCTGTTGGATCTGAAAGGCATTACCAAGGACTACAAGCTGGGGAAGACCGTGGTCCGTGCGTTACGTGGTCTCGACCTCGGGGTCGAGGAGGGTGAAGTCATCGCGATCATGGGACCGTCCGGCTCGGGGAAGTCGACGCTAATGCATATCGTCGGGGCGCTCGATACTCCGACCGGCGGAACGGCCTTCCTCGATGGACAGGACCTACAGCAACTCAAGGAGCGCCAACTCGTTACGCTTCGGGGAAAGAAGGTCGGGTTCGTTTTTCAAACGTTCAACCTGATCCAGACGCTTTCCGCGCAGAGGAATGTTGAACTTCCGATGATCTTTCAAGGAGTTCACAAAGGAGAGCGGGCGCGGCGTGCTCGCGAGCTGTTGACCAAGGTCGGTCTGGCAGATCGCGTCAAGCATAGACCGAATGAGCTCTCCGGTGGAGAACGGCAACGCGTGGCAATGGCCCGCGCGTTGGCGAACGACCCGGAAATCATCCTGGCCGACGAACCGACAGGGAACTTGGACACCGAGAGCGGTACGCCGATTCTCGAAATGCTCAAGAGATTGAGCGTGGAGGACGGGAAGACCGTGATCATCGTAACGCACGACCCGGACGCGGCGGCGATTGCCGATCGTATCGTCAGGCTCCGGGACGGGTGCGTGTCGACCGAAGCTCGACACGGCGGAGAAGAGGCAAACGAAGACACCTCTTCTCCAGGGGACAGGTCCGATACCCGAGAAACCAGAGAAGAAGCGAATGCTTCTTCTCCTCACGGCTCCGCCGAGGACGGAGACGAAGGTGATACTCATGCTTAAGGATTTCTTCCTTCTCGCCTCTCAGAGCATCATGCACCGACGAATGCGGAGTTGGCTTACCGTCATCGGTGTGTTCATCGGAATCACGGCAGTCGTCGCCCTGATCTCGATCGGGCTCGGTCTCGAGCGCACGATCACCGATCAGGTCTCGGGCGTCTTCGGTGTCGATACGTTCATCATCATGAACGAGGACGCCTTCGGGCCCGGTGCTCACGGGGGGGGGAGCGCCGATGAATACGCGCTCGACCTTGATCTGCTGAAATCGATCGAAGGTGTCAAGGTCGCCGCGGCCCTCAGAGAGCGGACCGGCTTCGTGCAGGGACAGCCCGACGAGGACGGGGACACCCTTCAGGGATTCCTCCCGGTGATGGGCCTGTCCGTCGAGCTGATGACGGAGTTCGAGTCGTTCACCGGTGAGCTTGAAGTCCTTCCCGGTGGCCGGCTGTTCGATCCCGAGGACGTTGAGGTTGCCGTCCTCGATTTCGAGATCTCGCAACGCCTCGGTGTGGACGTCGGCGACACGATTCTCGTGGCCGGAGACGAGAGCGCCGAGTTAAATCTGACGATCATCGGGATCATGGCACCTCTGGAGAAAGACGAGGACGCTACAGAGGGTGGATTCGGCATGCAATTCAGTTCGAGCTCTGACGGAGACACGATCAGCGTCCCCTACGAGACGATGGATCTTCTCTGGGGACCGGCCGATGACGTGCTCGTGACTCTCGTGCGAACCGAGCCCGGCTACGACGTCGATGAAGTCGCCGATCGCGCCGAAGAGACCCTGAACGCTCGCGGCTCCGAGATCTCGGCCGTGACCTACACCGACATCAGCGAAGTGATCGGCACGATGACCTCGACGATCAGCGCATTCCTCGCCGGAATCGCCGGGATCTCCCTTCTGGTTGGTGGCGTCGGGGTGATGAATACGATGTTCACTTCCGTCCTCGAGCGAACGAAGGAGATCGGCGTGATGAAGGCCGTCGGTGCGAAGAACGGTCACGTACTGACCATCTTCTTGATCGAGTCCGGCCTGATGGGGCTGGTGGGAGGTATCGTCGGAACGTTGTTGGGGTTAGGGCTTAGCGCAGTCGCTTCGTCCTTTATCGGCCGGTTCTTCGGGGTCGAGATGGCCGTGGTCGCCAGCCCGATCTTGATTGCGGTCACCCTGCTTGGCTCGTTCGGTCTGGGTGCGATCGCCGGGTTGTGGCCGGCGCGGCGGGCGTCGAAGCTGCCGGTCGTCGACGCGCTACGGTACGAGTAGACCTCGGCAGGATAGAAGGGATACGGACCGGACTCCCGACAGGGGAGTTCGGTCCGTTCTCCAAACCACCTCAGCGAACACGGTTGCTGAGAATCATCAGGAAGAAGGTCCTACGCTAGTTCGCCCCTCGTTCCGTTTCACCGGCAACGCGTTCGGCCAGGTCGAACGCACGGAGGATCGTCCACATCGCGGGGACGTAGGCAGCGCCACATGGCTTCTCGTACGCCGCCAGGAGGAACGCGTAGGCACGCATCATGTCCGCGGAGGCTCGGTCAATCCGACGTTCTCCCAACCCGGAGAGCGCGGCCTCGAGGGCGTACGACAGATACATCCGAACGTTCTTCGCCGCATCGACGATTGGACCGCGGATCTCGGGCCGGATCGACGGCCCCTCGAATCGGACACCCAGGGCGGTGATCTCGACCAGCAATCCGGTGATCTCCTCTCTGGGGGGTATCGGCCGCACGAAGTGCTTCCCCTGCGAGCCCTCGAGAAGGTTGACGAGCTGTTGCGCGTGAAGTCGAAGATCCGCGAGCGTCGGCGAGTAGGCGGCCACGGTCGCCAGGGTCAGTCCCATGCGGAGCTGCTGGGTGAACATGACGAGTCGATCGTCGATCGTCCTCTCCTCCGGCTGCGCGGTCGCACCAATCCCCACGCTAGCCAGGATGAAGAAACAGACAGCCATCCCTCGCATCGCTCTGTTCATGTCAGACTCCCCCTTCACGCGCGGTGCCTACTTTCTTTGCAGCGAATCCGAATCGCTATCATCGATCGGTCAATTCCCCGTCAACGGGATCGGATGTGAGCCTGTACCCAAAGCCTGGGACGGTCACGATCAGATTTCGCCCGTCGGGATCCGCCTTCGTGAGGCGCTTGCGAACCAGATACACGTACTGCTTGACGTCCTTCGAATCGGCGTAGGGCGACTCGGCCCAGACCTCGTCGACGATCTCCTTCTCGGAGAGCACGCAGTCCGGCCGCTCGGCGAGGAACTGAAGCAGCGTGTACTGTTTCGGGGTCAGCTCAACTCGGTTTCCCTTCAGCGTCACCCGCTTGGTCGCTCGATCGATCCAGAGGTCTCCCACGACGATCGGTGCTGGTGCGACCCGCTCCAAGACGCCCGGCTCGTCCCCTTTCCGCCGGGTTCGCCCTCGATGGCTCCAGAAGAGGAGCCCGAGGACGAGCGCATCGAAGCCGACGGCGATCCCGGCAACGGCCAGCGCGGTGCTCCGGCCGCGGGCAACGATGCTCGCCGTCTCGATGCCGATCCGTACGGACCCCGCCGTCTTCCCGGAAACAACCAGTGGCACGATCACATCAAGATACGTGGAACCGCTCGG